>JBOGFE010000235.1:0-13047 GCA_050741935.1 Acidimicrobiia bacterium
CGCCGTCGGTCATGCCGAGCTCGGACGCGATCTCCTTGTCGTCCGGGGTCCGCTTGTTCTCGTTCTCGAGCTTCGAGTACGCCCGCTCGATCGACCGGGCCTTGGCCCGCACGGAACGCGGCACCCAGTCGATGGAGCGGAGCTCGTCGAGGGGCACGATGCCCACCAGCGAGATCTGGGAGAGGGTCTGGGCGAACTGGACCTTGGTCATCTCGAGCTCGGCGACGACCTCGTGCTCCTCGGGGGTGCGGAGCAGCTCCCCCTCCAGCTTGGCGTAGGCCCGCTCGATGGCCCTGGCCTTGGCCCGCACGGAACGCGGCACCCAGTCGATGGTGCGCAGCTCGTCGATGATGGCGCCCTTGATGCGGGACATCGCGTAGGTCTCGAACTTGTAGCCCCGGGCCGGGTCGTACTTGTCGATGGCGTCCATCAGCCCGAAGATCCCATAGCTGACCAGGTCGGCCTGCTCCACGTTGTGCGGCAGGCCCACCGCGACCCGACCGGCCACGAACTTCACCAGGGGGGAGTAGTGCAGGATCAGCCGGTCCCGAAGTTCCTTCCGGCTCGACTCCTTGTACTCCCGCCAGAGTTGCTCGATGAAGCTGACGTCGTCCACGACGGGGGCCTCAGGCACGGGGATGGGTGTCGGAGTAGACCGCCCGGAGGCGGTCCCTGGTCAGGTGAGTGTACAGCTGGGTTGTGGCCACATCGGCGTGACCGAGGAGCTCCTGGACGGACCGCAGGTCGGCGCCCCCTTCCAGGAGATGGGTGGCGTAGGCGTGGCGCAGCGTGTGGGGGCTGACCGACCGCCCGTCCGGGAGAGGATGGCGGGCCAGCACACGCCGGGCGTCGCGTGGGGACAGGCGCCGCCCGATGGAGTTGAGGAAGCAGGCGTCGGGGGGGGAGTCGGCGGTGGCGAGGACCGGGCGCCCCCGGGCCAGGTAGAGCTCCAGGGCGGCGGCCGCCGGCACCCCCATGGGGACCCGGCGCACCTTGGCCCGCTTGCCCAGCACCGTGACCGACCCTCCCTCGAGGTCACAGTCGGGCCGGTCCAGTCCACACAGCTCGGCCACCCGGATGCCGGTGCCGTAGAGGAGCTCGAGCACGGCGGCATCCCGCAGGGCGAACGCCTCGCCACGGGGGCCGGCCGCGGTGGCCCCCGGCGCAGGGGCGTCGAGCATGACGGTCATGTCCGCCGCCCGGGGGACCCGGGGGAGGCGCCGTTCCCCGGCCGGCGCCCGCAGGCCCCGGCTGGGATCGACGGCGAGGAGGTCCCGGCGTCGCAGCCAGCCGAAGTAGGCCCGCAGGGCCGCCGCCTTGCGGGCGATGGAGCGCCGGGCCATGCCTTTGGTGGTGAGGAAGGCGAGGTAGCGCCGCAGCAGGAGCCGGTCGACCCGGTCGGGTCCGTCCACCCCGCCCCGCCCGCACCACTCCGTGAACTGGGAGACGTCGCGCCGGTAGGCCGCTCGAGTGTGGGGACTGGCGGCCGTGAGGGACAGAACGAAGTCGTCGACGGCCCAGGCCATCGTGGCCACGCTACGGAGCGTCGGCGGGGGGAGTCAACGACCGCCGTCGCTTTTGCGTAGTACCGGCGGGTGCCGGTTCAGAACAGGTTCCCCTGGGCGGTGGCAGGCAGGGCCCAGGGGAGGTTGTCCATGTAGATCCACGATGTCCGGTGGATGGCGGTGGGCCCGTAGCCGAGGAGGGCGCACCTGTGCCGGGGGGACGGGTAGCCCCGGTTGGAGTCGAAGTCGAACCCCGGGTAGCAGTGGGCTTCGGCCGCCATGAGCCGGTCCCGGGTGACCTTGGCCACCACCGAGGCGGCCGCCACCGACAGGCAGTGGGCATCCCCGTCGATCACGGTCTGGACCCGGTCGGGCTGGTCCAGGTAGTCGTGGTTGCCGTCCAGGATGATGCGGTCGGGCTTGAGGCCGTCGAGGGCGGCCAGGGCCCGCTCGGCGGCCAGGCGCAGGGCGGCGGTCATGCCCAGGTCGTCGCACTCGGCCGGACTGGCGTGGCCCACGGCGTAGGCCAGGGCCCAGCGCACGATCCGGGGGTAGAGGGCCTCGCGCTCCTCGACCGTGAGGGCCTTGGAGTCACGGACCTTGACGATGCGGGGGAGGGCGGCCGAGACGACGACCGCTCCCACCGTCACCGGCCCCGCCCACGCTCCCCGACCGACCTCGTCCAGCCCGCAGACCAGCTCGGCCCCGGAGATGAAGCACGATTGCTCGATGCTCAGGTTAGGGACCGGCGCTCTCCTCGCCGCCGCCGCCAGGGCCATGCCCGCGGACGGTACCAGGTGCCGCCGGCCCGATCAGGGAGCCCGCATGCTCTTGAAGCTGAAGACCGACGAGCTCTTCGGATCGACGGTGCCCAGGACCCAGCGGTCGGAGTCGTCGACGGCGTAGGTCTCCACCCGGGTGAAGTTGTCCCGGTCGCTCCAGGGGTGGTCGATGTGGAAGTGGTGGGTGTCGCCGTGGACGAGGACGACGGGCTTGCCGAAGTCGCCCGTCCGATCCTTGAGCACGTTGTACAGCCGGCCGCCCGAGGGCGAGAACGGGTTGTCCTGCCAGATGACCATGACGCCGGGCGCATTGGTGGACTCGGCCAGGTCGAAGGCGGCATCGAGCCAATCCTCGCCGGCGTCGCGCATGCTGCCGCTGGCTCCCGACGAGCCCGGTTCGTTGATGGTGACGAAGACGACGCCACCCTTGGTCCAGCGGGCGTTCTCGACGTAGGTCCGCTGGCGGGTGAGCGAGATCTTGGTCTGACCCAGCGACTGGCTGGTGGAGAAGAACACCTCCCGGAGCTCGCTCAGGCGGTTCGACGAGCCCTCGGAGCAGTCCTGCCAGTCGTTGTCACCGGGGGTGAAGATGAGCGGGGCCTTGAAGCCGTTGAAGACGTCCCGGATGGACCGGAACTTCGAGTCGGAGCAGGAGGACTGGCCGTTCTTGAAGTCCCCGTCGTGGGTGACGAAGGCCAGGGGGAAGGTGTTCATGTGGTTGCGGGCGTCCTTGAACTCCGCCTCCTGGCTGGAGGTGTAGCCGGTGTCGCCGACGAGTCCGATCTGGAAGCTCGAGCCGGTGCCACCGCCGCCGGACGGCGCCGTCGTGGTCGTGGTTGTGGTGGTCGACGTGGTGGGCGAGATCGGAAGGCCGCAGTTGGGCCGGGGGGCGGGCGGGGTGGAGAGCGTCCCGATGCCGCTGGCGGCGATCCCCACGATGCCGGCGGGGAGCGGGCAGTCGTCGGCCTCCCCGGAGAACTTGGCGGCGCCGAAGCTGGCCACGTCACCACCGGCGTCCGTCATCCAGTAGCCGCTGCCGTCGGGGACGATCGTCATCCCGACCACGGGGGCGTCGAAGGAGGCCGACGTGCCGGACCCGAAGAACGGGGCGTTGAAGGTGAACACGCCGCCGTCGGAGGCCACCAGCCAGTAGCCGGTGCCCGACGGCGTGGCCGCCATCCCCACGATCGGCCTGTTCAGCGTCTTGCCGCCCATCGAGCCCTTGTAGGGCGCATCCCCGAAGGTGAAGATGCCCCCGTCGGCCGCCACCAGCCAGTAGCCCTGGCCCGAGGGGGTGGACGCCATTCCCACGATCGGCTTGTTCAGCGCCTTGCCAGCCAGGGAACCCTTGTTGGCGGCGTCCCCCAGCGGGAAGACGCCGCCATTGGCGGCCACCACCCAGTAACCCTGTCCCGTGGGCGTGGCCCCGACGGCCACGACCGCCGCCGAGGACGGGGCGGAGCCCTTGAACTGCGCCCCCCCGAACTCGTAGATGTTCCCCCGGGCGTCCACCAGCCAGTAGCCGCTGTCCGCCCCGGCCGCCTGTGAGGTCGACGTCGCGTGGGCCGCCAGCGCCAGGACGGCAAGAAGGACGGCGACCGAACGCCGCCGGTATGAAGAAGCCACGACCGCAATCCCCTTTGGCCACTCTGCGTGGTTACGGCAGTGCCTACCTATTCCGCCCCGATTGCCCGATTCCTGTTTATCCAGGCCAAAAATGCCAACTGGTGCCGATGTCCGATTCGCGCGCTCCGCGCGCAAAAATACCGGTTCGCGTCAGTTGTCGAGCTTGCCGATATTGGGGGCTTCGTCCGGATCCGGACCGGTGCTGAACCAGGCGTCGAGCATCTCCGACGCCACCACCGGGCTGGTCAGGCGCAGCGAGAGGACGAGCACGTTGGCGTCGTTCCACCGCCGTGCTCCGCGGGCGGTCTCGGCGTCGGTGCACAGGGCGGCCCGGACCCCGGCCACCTTGTTGGCGGCGATGGAGGCGCCCGTCCCCGTCCAGCAGAACAGCACGCCGCTGTCGGCCTCGCCCCCGGCGACCTGCTCCCCCACCCGGCGCCCGACGTCGGCCCATTGGAGCTCCTCGCCCCCCGGGGGACCGACCAGCGTCACCTCGTGGCCCCGCCGGCGGAGGTCATCGGCGACGGCGTCGGTGAGCGCCGTCCGCTCGTCGGAGCCGAGGACGATCAGCAACAGGACCTGCGGAGCAGGGACTGGCGGCCGGGGCAGGGGCCCCCGGCCGCATCGCGATGAGCCGCCAGGCGAAGAGCCATCGTCATCGGGCTACGGTACCGCCGTGGCCGGCGTCCGAGTGCTCTCGATGGTGCTTGCCGGTGGCGAGGGGAAGCGTCTCGGACCGCTCACCGCCGACCGGGCGAAGCCGGCCGTGACCTTCGGCGGCCACTACCGGATCGTGGACTTCGCCCTGTCCAACCTGGCCAACGCCGGCTACCTCAAGATCGTGGTGCTGACCCAGTACAAGAGCCACAGCCTCGACCTCCACATCACGCGGACGTGGCGGCTCTCGACCCTGCTCGGCAGCTACGTCACCCCCGTACCGGCCCAGATGCGCCGCGGACCCCGGTGGTTCGCGGGGTCGGCGGACGCCGTCTACCAGAACCTGAACCTGGTGAACGACGAGGCCCCCGACTACATCATCGTCTTCGGCGCCGACCACATCTACCGCATGGACCCCCGCCAGATGGTGGAGCGGCACATCGCCACGGGAGCGGGCGTGACCGTGGCCGGCCTCCGGGCGCCCCGCGCCCTGGCACCCCAGTTGGGGGTCATCGAGGTGGGCGAGGGCAGCCGGATCTCGGGCTTCAGGGAGAAGCCGGACTCTGCTCCCGGCCTGCCCGACTCCCCCGGGGAGATCTTCGCCTCCATGGGCAACTACGTGTTCACCGCCTCGACGCTCGTCGACGCCGTGAACCTCGACGCCGAGGACCAGTCCAGCCGCCACGACATCGGCGGCAACATCATTCCCGCCCTGGTGGAGGCGGGCGAGGCCCACCTCTACGACTTCTCCACCAACCAGGTACCGGGGGCCACCGAGCGGGACCACGGCTACTGGCGCGACGTCGGCACCGTCGACTCCTACTACGACGCCCACATGGACCTCGTCTCGGTCCACCCGATCTTCAACCTCTACAACCGGGAGTGGCCGATCTACACGTCGCTGCCGACCCTGCCCCCGGCCAAGTTCGTCCTCCAGGGCGTCGAGGGAACGGGCCAGGCCCTCGATTCGATGGTGTGCGCCGGCAGCATCATCTCGGGGGGGACGGTCCGGTCCTCGGTGCTCTCCCCCGGGGTCATCGTGGACAGCTACGCCCTGGTGGAGAACTCCGTGCTGCACCATGACGTGGTCGTCGGCCAGGGGGCGATCGTGCGCAACGCCATCATCGACAAGCACGTCCACGTCCCGGCCGGCGCGCAGATCGGGTTGGACCCGGTCGCCGACGGCGCCCGCTTCACGGTCTCGGAGAACGGGATCGTGGTCATCGGCAAGGGCGAGAAGATCCCTGAAGCCTGACTCGGGAACCTGACCGATGCGCGTCGCCCTGCTCACCCGCGAGTACCCACCCGAGATCTACGGCGGCGCCGGCGTGCACGTGGAGTACCTCTCCCGGGAGCTCTCCCGCCTCCTCGACGTGGACGTCCACTGCTTCGGACCACCCCGGGAGTCGAACCTGGTCGCCGGCGCCTACCAGGCCTGGGAGGCGATCGGGCGGGGCTCCCCCCACGACGCCGCCCTGCGCACGATGTCGGTCAACCTCCTGATGGCGGCCAACGTGGCCGGCGCCGACATCGTCCACACCCACACCTGGTACGCCAACCTCGGCGGGCACCTGGCCAAGCTGGTCCACGACATCCCCCACGTGGCCACCACCCACTCCCTGGAGCCCCTCCGACCCTGGAAGGCCGAGCAGCTGGGCGGGGGCTACGCCCTGTCCAGCTTCTGCGAGCGCACCGCCCTGGAGGCGGCCGACGCCGTCATCGCCGTGTCCGCCGCCATGCGCGACGACGTCCTGGCCTGTTACCCCGACATCGACGCCGGCCGGGTGGTGGTCGTCCACAACGGGGTCGACACCGACGAGTTCCGACCCGACCCGGGCGTCGACGCCCTGCACCGCCTGGGCATCGATCCCGACCGGCCCTCGGTCGTCTTCGTCGGCCGGATCACCCGCCAGAAGGGCATCGAGCATCTCCTGGCCGCCGCCACCTTCATCGACCCCGCCGCCCAGCTGGTGCTGTTCCCGTCCGCCCCCGACACCGCCGAGGTGGGCCAGGAGATGCGGGCCCGGGCGGAGAAGCTGGCCGAGGGTCGGCGCTCGGTGCTCTGGCTGGAGGAGGTCATCCCCCGGGCCGAGCTGATCCAGGTCCTGACCCACGCCAGTGTGTTCATGTGCCCGTCGGTCTACGAGCCCTTCGGCCTCGTCAATGTCGAGGCCATGGCCTGCGGCACGCCCGTGGTGGCCAGCGCCATCGGCGGGATCCCCGAGGTGGTGGCCGACGGCGAGACCGGGCTCCTCGTGCCCTACGAGGCGACGGCGGGCGGGAATCCGGTCGATGCCGGTCGCTTCGCCGCCGACCTGGCCGAGGCCGTCAACCAGCTGCTGGCCGACCCCGAGGCGGCCCGGGCCATGGGCGCGGCCGGGCGGGCCAGGGTTCTCGAGCGCTTCTCCTGGCCCGCCATCGCCGCCCGCACGGTCGACGTCTATCGATCGGTGCTGCCCTAGTTCGAGTCCTGGCGGCGGACCGCCTCGATCTCCAGCTCGATCCTGATCTTGCGTCCGACCAGGACCCCGCCCGTCTCCAGGGCGACGTTCCAGCTGAGGCCGAAGTCCTCCCGGTCGATCTCGGTCCGGGCCGAGAACCCGGCCCGCTCGCCGCCGAAGGGGTCGGCGGCCGAGCCGGTGAACTCGACGTCGAGTACGACCGGCCGGCTGACACCCTTGATGGTGAGCTCGCCGTCGAGGACCAGATCGCCTCCGGCGCCGGGGCGCACTCCGGTCGAGCGGAAGGACAGCGAAGGAAAGGCCTCGATGTCGAAGAAGTCGGGGCTGCGCAGGTGGGCGTCGCGGTCGGGGTTGCCGGTGTCGATGCCGGCCACGGCGATGGTGCCCTCGGCCTTGGAGTCCTCCAGGTTCTCGCCCAGCTCGATCGTGCCGGTGAACTCGGAGAAGCGGCCCCGCATCTTGGTGAACATGTGGCGGACGACGAACTCGACGTTGGAGTGGGAGGGGTCGACATCCCAGATCCCGGCGGGGGCGAGACCGGGGGTGGAACTGCGGACGGCGACGGACGGGGCCTGGCTCATCGGATTCCTCCTTGACGACTTATGAATACGTAGCTCCTAACTATTGATAAGTCTCTGAATATTCCCTAGCATGGGGGCATGAAGGAACCCGAGGCGATCACGCCCTTCTGCCCCCGGTACCACCGGGCCATGGAGATCCTCGGGGGACGCTGGACGAACGAGATCGTGCGGGCCCTGCTGGGGGGCACGGCCCGCTTCTCCGAGTTCACCGCCACCATCCCGGGACTGTCCGACCGGCTGCTGTCCGAACGGCTCCGGAGCCTGGAGGCCGAAGGGATCGTCACCCGCACGGTGGTGCCCGACAAGCCGGTGCGGATCGAGTACCAGCTCACCGACAAGGGTCGCGATCTGGCCGCGGTCGTCCAGGCGCTGGCCCAATGGGCCCAGACCTGGGTGGAGCCGGCGGAAGCGCCCCGGTAGCCTCCCGTGGCCGTGCGTGCCGCCGCCGTCATCCCTGCCTACAACGAGGCCTCCACCGTGGGGGAGGTGGTCCAGGTGGCGCGGCAGGCAACCCTCATCGACGAGGTCGTGGTGGTGGACAACGCCTCCACCGACGACACCGCGGCGGTGGCGGCCACGGCCGGCGCCCGGGTCGAGACCTGCACGCAGCCGGGCAAGGGCGAGGCCATGACGGTCGGCGTGGCCGCCACCGACGCCCCCGTGATCGTGTTCCTCGACGCCGACCTCGTCGGGCTCGTGCCCGGACATGTCGACCGCCTGGCCGAGGCGGTGCTCTCGGAGCGGGCGGGCATGGCCTGCGGCCTGTTCGACCGGGGCCCGATGCTCAACCCGTTGTTCCTCCGGGTCCTTCCCATCCTCACCGGACAGCGGGCGCTGCGCCGGGAGATCTTCGAAGCCCTCCACCACAAGGACCAGCAGGGCTGGAGGATCGAGGCCGCCCTCAACTCCCGCTGCAAGGAGGTCTCGGCGCCGGTGGAGGCCTTCGTGTGCGACGGCCTGTGGCATCGCACCAAGGAGGAGAAGTACCCCTCCGCCCTGGAGGGCTTCGTGCGCAAGCAGGGCATGCTCATCACCGCGGTGGCGGCCTACGCCGGCTACCGCCTCCGCAAGGCGCGCCGGGCCCGCCGCTCATGACCGCCATCCGGTTGGTGTCGGTCAACGTCGGCCTTCCGGCCGTCATCGGCACCCGGCGGGGTCGTCCGGTGCGCTCGGGGATCCGCAAGCAACCCGTCACCGGCGTGGACAGTCTGAAGGTGAGCGAGGTCAACCTGGAGGGCGACGGCCAGGCCGACCTCACCGTCCACGGCGGGCGGGAGAAGGCCGTGTACGCCTACGCCTCCGAGCATCTCCCCCGGTGGCGGGCGGAGCTGGGTCGCGCCGACATCGGCCCGGGATTCTTCGGCGAGAACCTCACCACCGGGGGCATCTCGGAAGCCGAGGTCGGCATCGGGGACACCTGGGCCTGGGGGGACGCCCTGCTCCAGGTGTCGCAGCCCCGCTGGCCGTGCCACAACCTGACCCTCCACTCCGGCGTGCGGGACATGGCGGTCCGCTTCCGGGGCAGCGCCCGCACCGGCTGGTACCTCCGGGTGCTCCAGGCCGGCCTCGCCCCCCTCGCCGGGCCCATCACCGTGGCCGGCCGCGATCCGGCCGGCGTCACCATCCTCGACGCCCACCGGGCCGCCCTGCCCGGCGCGGCCGGCGACGACGTGGACCGGGTGCTCGCCGTCGGCGCCCTCTCCCCCGAGTGGCGCCGCCGGCTCATCACCCCTCGGGATCGTTGAGGGGAACGGGGATCCGCTCTCGGTAGGGAGCGAGGAGGGCCTCGCCGGAGGCCTCGGTGGTCGACCAGGCGCGGTCCAGGCCCGGGATGGTCAGGCGGACGCCGGGCCGTTCGCATTCCCAGAGCAGCGCCGGCCGCTCGCCGTGCCAGCGCAAGGCGTAGGACACCCGCCCGAAGTGCGTGGGCGCCTCGTGGACCTCGACGTCGGACCCGGCCCACTCCGGTGGGAAGAGCGTGCACAGGGCCAGCGAACGGTCGGGCGTCTCCCGGATGAGGACCTGGCGGATGAAGGACAGGAAATCGGCGCTGGCCCAGCCGTGGTGGCCGTCCCCCATGCAGCCGCCACCCAGCCGGGGGTGGATCGCCTCGGGCCAGGTGAAGGTGGCGGTGGCGGCGTCGAGCATCCAGCGCAGCCGGCGCCAGGCCCGGGGGTCGCCGGCCTCCAGCTCGCAGTAGGCGATCTGGAGGGTGAGGTAGGTGCCGAGGCCGGTGTGAGAGATGCTCTGGTAGAAGGCGTCGCCGAGGCAGAAGCGCTCCCGCAGGAGATCGAGCGTCCCCGCCACCCAGGGGTCGTCCGCGGGTAGGAGGCCGAGGGGCACGCAGGCCACCAGCGAGCCGATCATGCCGGCGTCGAGCTCCCGGGTGGGCCCGGCGGGCATGGCCACCACCCCGGTACGGGCGGCCGCCAGCTCCAGCGAGTTGGTGATGGCGCTGCGCAGCTCGGCCGCCGCCGTCTCCGCCTCCGCCGCCGCCTCCCCGTCGCCGGCCGCACGCAGGAGGACGGCGGCGTCGAGCAGGCCCCGCAGCGACCAGAAGTCGTCCCAGTAGTAGAAGTCGAAGGGTCCCAGGTGCTCGGCCGAGATCCCCGGCGGCACCAGGCCCTGGACCTCGGGGGCGTTGCGGCGGCGCTCCCGGCGCTTGCGGGCGATCCACCGTGCCCCCTTGCGGATGCTGGGGAGCAGCTCGGCGACCAGCTCGTCGTCGCCGGTGAGCCGGTGGTGCTCGGCCACGGCCCAGATGGCGGCCCCGTTGGCATCCCATTCCCGGCGCTGGCTGGCGAAGAAGCCGTCGGCCTGCTGGCGCCGGGGGTAGGAGCGCAGAACCTCGGCCGCCTCGGCGTGGAACCCGTAGCGGTCGAGAGCGGCCAGCTGGTAGGCGGCGTCGCGGAACCAGAACCGGTGGTAGGTGAAGGGCCCGGGAGTGATCTCGTCGCCGTCGTGGAAGAGGAGCATCGCCGCCCGGTTGGCATCCACCGCCGCCTGGAGCCGGGCGTCGGGCAGCACCAGGCGCAGCCCTCGGCGCAGCTGCGCCGTCCACCCCCGGGCCACGTCGGTGGGGCCGGGCAGGTGGCTGAGGGACACCTCGGGGAAGGCGGCCACCCGCCGGCGGGCCAGGCCGCGGCTGCGGGTCCGGCGCTTGGGGATGAGGGGCAGGGCGACCCGCACCCGGCTGTGGTGGGGCAGTGGATACACGAAGGCGGCCTGGGCCAGCCCGGCGGGGTCCCGCACCGGGCGCATCAGCCCGGGACCGGCCGTCCCCGCCATCACGGCCCGGGCGCTGTCGCCGTCGGCGAAGATGGAGGCGGCGAAGCCCGACGGTGCCCGGGGCAGCAGCAGGGCGGGGCGCCCGTCGGCCAGGACGGTGGTGCCCTCGACGGTGATGCGTTCGAGCACGGCCAGGCCTTCCGGGTTGTAGGGCCGGACCGAGAAGGCGACGGCCACGGGGACGGCCGAACGGTTCTCGACCTCCACCACCACCAGCTCCTCGTCGGCCACGACGGCGTAGACCCGTTGCACCGCCTCCCCGCCGGGGATCCGCATCGCCGTCTCCACCACCGGCACACATCCGATCCCCGGCGGTGACCCCGGGGTGTCGGCCGAAGGGCTGTAGAGGGACTGGCGCACCGCACTCTCCCGGCACGGCAGGTGCCAGCGGTCCTCGGCGCCGATCCACCAGTCGAGGGACCAGCCGTCGTACCACGGGGTGACCAGGCCCCGGGGGTCGACGATGGCCTCCCAGGCCGACCCGAGGTTGCCGACCATGGTCCAGTTGCGGTGGGTGACGTTGGCCAGGAAGGGGAGGTGGCCGCGGGGCGTGAAGTCCGGCGAGGTCGGATCCAGCTGCCGTTCCACCCAGAAGGGCCACACCCAGTCCGGCTTGATCTGCGCCGCCCCCCGGGAACGGATGGCCCGGAAGAGGGTCCGGGCGCCGGTGGGCAGCATCTCCCCCGGGGGCTCCACCTCCAGCGTCTCCCCCAGCCGCTGGAAGGTCGTGAGGTGGCTGATGATGTCGTCGCCGATGCGCAGTCGGCCGAGGAACCGCCGCAGGAGAAAGCCGTGCCACCGGGCCATTGCCAAGAGGCTAAACGGAAAAAATGGGGAAAAAGCGGGCATTCGGCGTCATGGTGGGCAATTTGCATCGTCCTTCAGAAGTGAGGCGGGCGATGAGGCCCGCCGGATCGTGAAGGAGCAGCATGCGAGCCAACCCCCCTCTCGTCCGCGCTGCCGTCGTGGCTCTCACCCTGGCCGTCATGGTCCCCAATGCCGCCCGGGCCATGACTTCCCGGCATCCCCTCATCGTCAACGGGGAACGGGGCGAGGCCGGCAGGTACCCGTTCATGGCTTCCCTGCAGTACAAGGGAATCGAAGGCTCGGCCCGGGACCGGCACTTCTGCGGCGGGACCCTGGTCGACCCCGAGTGGGTGCTGACCGCGGCCCACTGCGCCCAGTTCCTCGCGCCCCAGGACATGGCCGTGATCGTGGGCCGCACCCGGCTCTCGAGCGACAAGGGGGAGACGCGTGACGTGGCCGAGATCTTTCTCCACCCCGAATGGAACCCCGACGTCTCCGCGCCCGACGTGGCGCTGCTGCGCCTCGCCAGCCCGGTGAACGGGGTCCCCCTCCTCGAGCCCGTCCGCTCCGCCGAGCGGTCCATGTGGGAGCCGGGCGATCCGGCCACCACCATCGGCTGGGGGTTGGAGGACGCCTCGGACGAGCGGCCCCCCGACGACCTCCAGACGGTGGACCTCCCGATCCAGTCCGACGAGACGATGTCCTCGCCCGAGGTCTACGGAGCCGACTTCCTGCGCGACGACATGCTCGGCGCCGGTCCGCTCGACGGTGGGGCGGGCTCCTGCTACGGCGACAGCGGCGGCCCGCTGATGGTGGGCGACGGGGTCGGGCGGCGCCAGGTCGGCGTGGTGAGCTGGGGCGGCGGATGTGCCGTGGACCACGCCCCCACCGTCTACTCCCGGGTGGGCGAGGGCCGGATCCGGGCCTTCATCGACTCGCACATCCCCTTGCGGATCGCTGACATCCGGACCCCCGAACGGGATGCGGCGACCTTCGTGTTGAACCTGGCTCGGCCCTCCACCCTCCCGGTGTCCTTCGACTTCGCCACCGTGGCCGTGACCGCGACGTCGGGCAGTGACTTCACCCCCGCCAGCGGCAGCCTCACCATCCCGGCGGGGGCGACCAGCGTCACCGTCACCGTGCCCATCACCGAGGACAGCGCGCCGGAGCGGGACGAGACCCTGCGCCTCACCGTCCGCGCCCTCAGCAACGCGGTGGCCGGCGACACGTCGGCCACCGCCATCATCCTCGACGACGACCTGACGTAGGTCGCTCGTCGAGTGAGGGGTTCCCCGGCCCTGGGAACCCCCGACCCGGCCGGGCCGTCGCCCCCCAGGAG
>JBOGFE010000236.1:0-10861 GCA_050741935.1 Acidimicrobiia bacterium
CGGTGAGCAGCACGATCTTGTGGTAGCGGATCTTCTCGAGGTCGAACTCCTCGGCGATCCCCGCCCCGATGGCGGTGATGAGGGCCTGGATCTCCTCGTTCTTGAGCATCCGGTCGATCCGGGCCCGTTCGACGTTCAGGATCTTGCCCCGGATGGGAAGGATGGCCTGGAACTCGCGGTCCCGGGCCTGCTTGGCCGAACCACCGGCCGAGTCGCCCTCCACGATGAACAGCTCGCTCTGGCGGGGGTCCCGCGACGAGCAGTCGGCCAGCTTGCCCGGCATGGATGCCGACTCCAGCAGCGACTTGCGCCGGGTCAGGTCGCGGGCCTGGCGGGCTGCCACCCGGGCCCGGGCGGCCTGGGTGACCTTGGCCACCACCTGGCGGGCCTCGGTGGGGTGCTCCTCGAACCAGTCGCCCAGCCGGGCGTGGGTGACCTTCTCCACCAGGGAGCGCATCTCGGTGTTGCCGAGCTTCGTCTTGGTCTGACCTTCGAACTGGGGGTTGCGCAGCTTCACCGACACGATGGCGGTGAGGCCCTCCCGTACGTCCTCGCCGGAGAAGGCGTCGTCCTTCTCCTTCAACAGGTTCTTGGCCCGGGCGTATTTGTTGACCACGTTGGTGAGGGCCTTCTTGAAGCCCTCCTCGTGCATGCCGCCCTCGGTGGTGGCGATGTTGTTGGCAAAGGAGTGCAGGCCCTCGTGGTAGCCCGTGCTCCACTGCAGGGCGACCTCGACCTCGCGGTCAGACTCGGACTCGGTGAATGACGCGACCCGCTTGAAGAGCGACTCCTTCGTGCGGTTGAGGTACTCGACGAACTCGACAATCCCCTTCAGGTACTTGAAGGTCTGCTCCAGGACGGGGTCTTCCCGCTCGTCCCGCAGGCGGATCTCCAGGGCCTTGGTGAGGAACGCCATCTCCCGGAGGCGCTCGAGGAGGGTCTGGGCCCGGAACTCCGTCTCCTCGAAGATGTCGGGATCGGGCCAGAAGGTGATGATCGTGCCTTTCTTGCGGGTGCCGCCGGTCCGCTCCAATGGACCATCGGGGCGGCCGCCGTCGAGGTAGGTCTGGACGAAGCGGCCGCCGTCGCGGTTCACCTCGAGGTCGAGGCGCCGGGACAGGGCGTTGACGACCGAGACCCCTACGCCGTGGAGGCCGCCCGAGATCTTGTAGCCCTCGCCGCCGAACTTGCCGCCGGCATGGAGGGTGGTGAGCACGACCTCAGCCGCGGAGATGCCGGGGTACTCCGCATGCTCATCGACCGGGATGCCCCGGCCGTTGTCGGCGACCCGGCATCCACCGTCCTTGAGCAGGGTCACCTCGATGAGGTTGGCGTGCCCCGCCATGGCCTCGTCGACCGAGTTGTCGACCACCTCGTAGACCAGGTGGTGGAGGCCCGAAGGGCCGGTGGATCCGATGTACATCCCGGGCCGTTCCCGGACCGGTTCGAGACCTTTGAGGACCGTGATGTCCTTGGCGTCGTACGCCACGCGCGAAACCTTCCGTCAGGTGGGGGGAGGAAAGGCCCTGGGGGAAGTGAAAGTGCAGGTCAGGACCCTGAAATCCACTCCTGCCATCTTACCAGAAGGGTGCGTCAGGAACGGCCGTTTCAGCCCACTGAGAACTCAATCGTGGTGGCGATTCCGAGGCGGTCGGCGACGACCACGAAACGGGTCCCGGAGGGCAGCGCCCCCGTCTCGTCGGGCTCCGGTCCGGCCAGCTCTCCGAGGAGCTCGCAGTCCTCCGAGTAGAAGGCGACATCGAGGTTGTGGAGGCCGAGCAGATCGGAGCCGACGGCACGCACCGGAGCCCCTGCCACCCGGGCCTCCGGCGGCAGTTCGAAGACCATGGCGTCGACCCCCTGGGTGACGGGAGAGCCACAGCCGGCCTGCATCTCGGCGCTGGTGAGGCCGAGCAGGCCGGGCAGGATCAGGGTGCCACCGCCGCGGAACAAGGGCCCGGGCGGGGGCTCGTCGGGCGGCGCCGGCTGGGGAGGTTCCGGCTCGACCGGGCTGTCGACGGTGGCGGCGGGCGGCGCGGGCGGCGGATCGGCCACCGGGGAACTCGCCGGCGGCGGGGCCGGCGGGATGACCACCGGCTTCGCCGGAACCGTCGTCGTGGTGGGCGGCGCCAGGCTGGAGAGCACCTCGGCGGCGGTGACCGCCCCGGGCGGCAGCGGGGGGACGGTGGTGGGCGGCGCCGCCGGCGCGGCCGCTTCCACCGGTGCGGGTTCCGAGCGCAGCGGGGTGGCGGCGGGGGCGACCACACCGGCAAGAGCCAGGGCGCCGAGGGCCGCGGCGGCGGTGACCGGGCCCGAACCCGTGCGGCGGATGGCGGCCCCGGCCGGGTTCGTCCACAGCCCGGCCAGCCAGGGCACCAGGGACAGGACGGCGGAGCCACCGATCAGCCACCACAGCTTGCCCAGGGAGACGGCCAGGAAATGGCGCACCAGCACCGGATCGAAGTGGGCGCCGGCCGCCGTCACCAGCTCCTTGCGGGCGGCGTGGGGTCCCTGGGGTGCTTTGTAGGGCCGGGCCGCGGTCATGACCTCGTAGGCGTCGGCGATGGCCAGGATCCGCCCGCCCAGCGAGATGTCCTCGCCGGCCAGGCCCCGCGGGTACCCGGAGCCGTCCCAGTGCTCGTGGTGGTGGGCGACGGCCGCGGCCCACGGTCCCAGCCAGGCGACCAGGGGCGCCACCAGCCGGTCACCCTCCTCGGGGTGGCGGCGCAGGGTCTCCCATTCGGCGTCGTCGGGTCGGTCGGGCTTGTTGAGGATCTCCCCGGGGACGGCCAGCTTGCCGATGTCGTGGAGCAGCGCCGCCCAGCGCAGCCGGTCCCGGTCCTCCTCGGGGACGCCGGCCTCCTCGGCCAGCACGTCGGCCAGACCCCGGACCCGCTCGGAGTGGCCCCGGGTCCGACGGTCGTGCGCTCCCAGGGCGGCCACCAGCACCAGAGCCCGGCCGGCGGCCGAAGCCGGGTCCTCGCCGAGGCCCTCCTCGCGGGCCTCGGCCGCGACGTGGCGCAGCGTGCGGCCGCGGGCGGCCCGGCGGGCGATGTTGAGGCGCGACGGCGCCCGGTCGGGGAAGGCCAGCGTCAGGTGGAGAAGCCAGGCCAGGGGCAGGAGCCGCTTGGCCAGGCGCTGGGTGACGACCACGGCCGTCACCGCCGCGGCCACCAGGGCGACCCACCAGCCGATGATCTCCGCCGTCCCCGACGGGTCCGCGAGCAGGCGGGTGACACCCCAGGCGGCGAGCATGCCCGCCACCGCCGGCACGATCAGCACGAAGAGGCGGATGAGAGCAGCCAGGACAGGTCGGGCCACCCAGCGTCCAGGTTGCATCAGGACCTGCGCAGCAGGGACTGGCGGCCGGGGCCGGGGCCCCCGGCCGCATCGCGATGATCCGCCAGGCGAAGAGCCATCATCACAGTCCATCGTACGAGCCCGACGGCGATTCTCCTCCTGATGCTTGTCCGGGTTGAGAAGGCTTGTCCGGGTTTCGGCGTTCTTGTCCGGCGGTACTGTCCCGGCGGCCGTGGATCCAACCGAGGAGGAGCCGTGTTCCGCCACGTCGTGATGGTGAAGTTCCGGGACGATGCGACCGACGAGCAGAAGCAGGCGTTGCGCGACGGCCTGGCCACGATGCCCGAGCAGATTCCCGAGGTGCGCGCCTACCGCTTCGGCGACGACGCCGGGCTGTCCCCCGGAAACTTCGACCTCGTGGTGGTGGCGGACTTCGAGGACAGCGACGCCTTCCTGACCTACCGCGACCACCCCGCCCACCAGAAGCTTGTGGCCGACCTCCTGCGGCCCATCATCACCGAGCGGGCCGCCGTGCAGCACGAGTGGCGCACGGCCCTGCCGACGGACCTTCCCGGCTGAACCTTCGGAAACCGGGGAACTTCCACCCGCCCAAAGCGGACCATAGGGACTGTCAGATGACAACGGGGCCCCCACCTACACCACACGTCACAGCAAAGGAGCCTCCCCATGAAGTTCCGAGCCGCTTTCTGCAGCGCCGTCGTTCTCGGCGCCCTCGTCGTGGGACTTCCCGCCCACGGCGACGAACAGCCCCCGCCGGACAAGGAGCAGAACCCCGTCGCCGAGCTGCTCTGCTCCCTCGGCGATCCCAACTGCGTACAGGAAGAGCCAGCACCCTCGAGCTAGACCGCAGCTCCCCCGCTCCCGCAGTCACCTCGCGCCGGTGGCTGCGGGAGCACCCCTTTCACCGGCGCACCACCACGCGCAGGCTGGTCACGGCTCCGGGCCGGACCTTGCGGCCGATGCGGAGGATCATCTCCCCTTCGAGGTAGCGCAGCTGGGTCGCCCACTCCGGGCTGTCCACCTCCACCGTGAGGACCCCCTGGCGCACCGACCGGGGCCGGGCGTGGGCCGCCACCGCCTCACCCACCAGCCCCGGCCACCCGCCGAGAACCCCGGCGATGACTTCGGGGTCGTCGAGCTGGAGGTCGGAGGCGACCTCCGACAGCGTCTCCGACAGCTTCCGGGGCGGCCGAGACCCCAGGTGCTCGGGGTCGTCATCGCGCCAGGCCCACCGGCGGGGCTTCATGTCCCCACCCGCCCGCCGGTCATGTCCCCACCCGCCCGCCGCTCATGTCCCCACCCGCCCGCCGGTGACCCAGACCACCCGCTCGGCGGGAAGGCCGGGAGGGAGCGCTCCGGCCGTGGTCACCAGCGCCTGCCCGGCCGGCAGGTGGGCCACGAGGCCGGTGGCCCGGGCCTCGTCGAGCTCGGAGAAGACGTCGTCCAGGAGCAAGACGGGCTCCTCGCCCGCCGATTCCGCCACCACCGCGTGCGCGGCCAGGCGGACGGCCAGCGCCAGGGACCGCTGCTCGCCCTGGGAGGCGTAGCGGCGGGCCTCCCGGGCCTCGACCATCAGGCGCCAGTCGTCACGGTGGGGGCCGACCAGGCTGATCCGCCGCTCGAGGTCCGCCGCCCGGGACCGGGCCAGTGCGCCGGCCAGGAGCGGAGCGACGTCGTCGACCCGCGACTCGTCGAGAGCCTCCCCTTCCGCCCAGCTCGATTCGTAGGCCCCGCCCACGTCGGCCGCGCCGGCGCCGGCCAGATCCGCGTAGGCCTTGGCCAGCGGCGCCTCGAGGCGCTCCAACAGCTTGAGGCGCCCCCGGACCAGCTCCGCCCCGGCCCGGACGAGCTGGTCGTCCCACACGTCGAGGGTGGCCGGGTCGTCGTTGCGGGACCACGACTTGAGCCAGGCGTTGCGGTGGCGCAGCACCCGCTCGTAATCCGACCGGGCCGCGTCGTAGCGGGGGGACAGCGCCACCAACAGGTCGTCGAGCTCGGCCCGGCGCTCCGATGGTCCGCCCTTCACCAGGCGCAGGTCGTCGGGGGAGAAGACCGTCACCCGCAACGTACCCAACAGGTCCCGGGCCCGGGCCAGGGGTTTGCGGTTGACCTGCACCCGGTTGCGCCCGGCGGCGGTGATCTCCGCCTCCACCAGCCGCCCCGGGCCCTCGGCCGAGGTCTTCGTGTCCCTGGTGTCAGCCGCCATCTCGGCCCGCACGAAGGCCCGATCCGATCCGACCCGGACCAGGGCGACGTCGGGCGCTCCCCGGAACGAGGACATGCGGGCCAACCACCCGACCGCTTCCAGGATGCTCGTCTTCCCCGAGGCGTTGCCCCCCGACAGGACGGTCATTCCCGGCCCGACTTCGAGCTCGGCGTGCTCGTAGCAGCGGAAGTCGGTCAGCCAGAGATGCGCCAGGCGCATGGGTGACCGGTCGGTCAGCTCACCCGGACGGGCATCAGCAGGTAGAGGAACTCACCATCTTCGGCCGAGCGCACGATGGCCGGCTTGGAGGTATCCATGGTCTCCACCAGGACCTCGTCGGAGCTGATGGCCGCCAGGCCGTCGAGGAGGAAGTCCGGGTTGAAGGCCACGGTCGTCTCGGTGCCCTCGTACTTGGCGTCGAGGGTCTCGCTGGCCTGGCCGACATCGTGGACGACGGCGGTGAGCTCGAGGCCACCGGGACCCATGGCCAGGCGGATGGGGGCGTTGTCACGATCACGGCCGATCAGCCGGACCCGCTTCACCGCCTCGATGAAGGCCTCGCGCACCACCGTCAGCCGGTTCGGGTACCCGGAGGGGATCAGCTGCTGGTAGTTCGGGAACTGGCCCTCGATGAGCCGGGTGCTGACCCGGGCCCGCGTCGTGTCGAAGCAGGCATCACGATCCGAGAATGACAATTCCACGCCGTCGCCGTCTCCACCGCTTCCACCCAGGATCCGTTGTAGTTCACCCAGTGCCTTGGCCGGCACGAGCACATGCTTCCCCTCGGCCGCGACCCCGGACAGGGCCGCCGCCAGGGTGGTCTCTCCGGGAAGATCACGCACCGCCAGCCGGTAGGAGTCGGTGGCGACCAGGCGCAACCCCGAGCCTTCGGCCACCAGCAGGACGCCGGTGAGGATGGGCCGGGCGTCATCCCGGGACGCGGCGGGAATGACCTGGCGCAGGGCGTCGGCCAGCGCGGCGGCGTCCATCTTCACCCCACTGCCCGCCATCTCGGGCAGCCGCGGGAAATCCTCGGCCGGCAGCACCCGCAGCGAGAACTGGGACCTTCCGCTGGTGATCCGGGCTTCTTCGTCTCCGACATCGACCGACACGGCGCCGGGTTCGAGGGCCCGCACGATGTCCCCGAAGAGCCGGGCGGGGAGCACCGCGGCCCCGGCCCCGTCGCACTCCGCCGGTGCGGAGACGCGGATGGTGAGCTCGAGGTCGGACCCGGCCAGCTCCAGACCGTCGTCGGTGGTCCGTACCAGAAGCCCCGACAGGATCGGCAGAGCTCCAGAGCGTGAAGCGACGGCTCTTCCGGCACTTCCGATCGCTTCACTGAGCACGTCACGTTCGCAACGGAACTTCAACCCCATTCCTCCTGTTGAGTTCCTAGTAGCGGGTAGTAGGCCTGTGGATTGTGGATATCCGCTCATTGTGCCTGGTCGGAGCGGATGTTGTTACGGGTCGGTTCTCCACACAGGAGCAGGTCCGCATCCTCGCACCGGTCGCGACCGGGCGGGTAGCACCCAGATGCACAGTGGTTGTCCCCAGCCGTCCACAGCGTTTCCCACAGGAAGCTACCGCGCCGTACGAGAACAGCCGGCGACCCGGCGCGCGAGGCGGGGGGGTTACGTGTCACCGGTCTTGATCCGGTTGATCAGCTCGGTGACCTGCTCGTAGATCGGCCGCCGCTCGGCGATGAGGGCGGTGATCTTCTCCACCGCGTGCATGACCGTGGTGTGGTCCCGGCCGCCGAACTCCCGGGCGATCTGGGGATAGCTGTAGTCGGTGAGCTCCCGGAAGACGTACATGCCGATCTGGCGGGCCGTGACCAGCGGCCGGCGCCGGCTCTTGCCGCACAGCTCCTCGATGGTCCAGCCGAACATCTTGGCCGTCTCCTCCAGGATCACCTGGGGGGTGATGACCCGGGAGCACGGTGACTGCAGGAGATCGGCGAGGACCTCCATGGCCAGCGCCTCGGTCACCGGGGCCCGGGACAGGCTGGAGTAGGCCGCCACCCGGATGAGCGCCCCTTCCAGCTCCCGGACGTTGTCGGCGATGTGGGTGGCGATGAACGACAGCACGTCGTCGGGCACCTGGATGAAGCCCTGGGACCGGGCCTTGTGGCGGAGGATGGCCAGGCGGGTCTCGAACTCCGGAGGCTGGATGTCGGTCAGGAGCCCCCACTCGAAGCGGGTGCGGAGGCGATCCTCGAGGGCCGACATGGCCTTGGGGGAGCGGTCCGACGAGAGCACGATCTGGCCACCGGACCCGTGGAGGGAGTCGAAGGTGTGGAAGAACTCCTCCTGGAGCCGCTCGTGGTTCTGCATGAACTGCACGTCGTCGACGAGGAGCAGGTTCGCTTCCCGGTACGACCGCTTGAACTCGGCCCGGGCGTTGGTCCGGATCATCTCCACGAACTCGTTCATGAAGGTCTCGGTGGAGACGTAGCGGACCCGCTTGTGGGGGAACATCTGGGCGACGTGATGCCCGATGGCATGGAGCAGGTGGGTCTTGCCCAGACCGGAGTGGCCGTAGATGAACAACGGGTTGTAGGAGCGGCCCGGCTTCTCGGCCACCGAGAGGGCGGCGGCGTGGGCGAAGCGGTTCGACGCCCCGATCACGAACTGTTCGAAGGTGTAGCGGGGGTTGAGGGCGTGACCAGATTCCCCGCGGGATTCGTCCTGGAGGTTGACCACCGGCGTCACCCTGTTCTCGGTGTCAGGGGGGAGATCGGGTAGGTCGATGTCGGCCGGCTCGGAGCGCGCCGAGGTGAACACGACGAGATCGAGGTCCACCTCGAAGCCCGTCTCCTCGAAGAGCACGTCCTGGATGGCGGCGCTGTAGGTCGCCTCGATGCGCTGACGGGCCAGGGTGCTGGGCACGGCGAGGCGCAGGACGCCCTCCTCGAAGGCCAGGGGGGACACCCCCTCCAGCCACATGCGCCAACAGGCGTCTCCCAGCTGGGACCGGAGTGGGCCTGCCCCCCGCTGCCAGAGATGCTCGGCCGCCTCGGTCGTGCTCGATTTATCCACGGTTATCCACAGAAGCTTCCACACATGTGGACAACGGGGTGCAAAGGAGGGGTGTTGTCGTCCACGGGATCCCGCACAGGGCGCGTCGAAAAAGAACCGGACCGGCGGGGAAGTATCCGCCCCGAAAGAGGCGGAGGGCCAACGTAACACCGCCGTGGATGGGGCTCAAGCGGCTCGCGGCCCCGTCCACACCTTGTTTTTCCTGCCTTGGTGGGCGCCCGCTAGACTGCCGCTCGCCGGACGCCCGGACCACGCGACGCGCGGATTTGGTCTGTCTCGGGCGCTCTGTCGAGGAGATCATGGGTGAAGCGAACCTTCCAGCCCAAGAAGCGCAAGCGGATGCGGACCCACGGGTTCCGGGCGCGGATGTCGACCCGGGCGGGCCGGGCGGTCATCAAGGCCCGTCGCGTGAAGGGCCGGCACAAGCTGACAGCTTGACCTGGCGCGTTCGCGACCGGTCCACCTTCTCCGCCCTGGCCACCACACCCCGGCGCCGGCGGGGGCCCATCTCGGTTACCTGCCTGGCGGGCGACGAGCACGTCCCGCCGCGGGTGGCGTACGCCGTGGGCCGGAAGGTGGGCGGGGCTGTCACCCGCAACCGGGTGCGCCGCCGCCTGCGGGCCAGCGTGGCCCGGCACCGCGGCGCGCTCCAGCCGGGCGCCGCCTACCTGATCGGAGCCGGACGGGAAGCGGCGACGATGCCCTTCGCCGAGCTGGACACGGCCCTGGGCGAGCTGCTGGCCGGGAGTCACCGGTGAGCCCGGCGGCCCGTATCCTCACCCTCGCCGTACGGGGTTACCGCTTCGCCCGGGCCGGCGCACCACGGTGGTGCCGGTACGAACCGTCGTGTTCGGCCTACGCTCTCGAGGCGCTGTCCGTTCACGGGGCGGTGCGGGGCACGTGGCTCACTCTTCGCCGGCTCGCCCGGTGCCACCCCTGGGCTGGGGTTGGCGCCGATCCCGTTCCCCCCCGCCCCGCCGTGCCGGCGGCTACGAGTTAGGGAAGGTCGATTCACGTGTGGAACAGCCTGCTCGACGGGATGGGCTCGGTGCTGGCCTTCTTCTACTCCGGGATCCCCTCGTACGGCGTGGCCATCATCGGGCTCACGGTGCTCGTCCGCCTGGTCCTCTTCCCGCTCACGGCCAAGCAGGCCCGCTCGCAGCTGAAGATGACCCAGGTCGCCCCCGAGATCAAGAAGATCCAGGCGAAGTACAAGGACGACCGCCAGAAGCAGAACGAAGAAGTCATGAAGTACTACAAGGAGAACAAGGTCAACCCGGTCGCCGGGTGCCTGCCGCTCCTGGCCCAGATGCCGATCTTCTTCGCTCTCTTCGCCGTCCTGCGCGAGCCCTTCAAGCACGTGCCCACGAATTCCAAGCTGTACGCGGGCTTCTGTGCTGACGCCATCGACAAGAGCGTTGCCTGCACCAAGGACACGGTGCAGGGTCTGCGATTCCTGGGCATGGACCTGTCGAAGGCCGCCAGCGGCTCCCACAGCGGTTTCACCGATGCCCTGCCCTACTTCCTCCTCATCGGCCTGGTGGTCATCACCGGGTACCTGCAGTTCAAGCAGACGCAGAACCGCCAGACCAGCCAGGCCAACCCGCAGATGGCGATGATGGGGAAGATCTTCCCCCTGATGTTCGCCTTCATCTCGCTGAGCCTGCCCTCGGGCGTGGTGGTCTACTTCCTCGTCTCGAACGCCTGGCAGATCGGCCAGCAGGCACTCATCTACGGCTCGATCCTCCCCAAGGACGCGAGCCTGGCGGCATCGGCCGCCGCGTCGTCGTCCAAGGAGGACGGTCCACCACCGAAGGCCGCGGAGCCGAAGCGGCTGGGCCGGGGCGACCGGACGGACGCGAAGACCGACGGTAAAACCGACGGAAAAACCGACGGAAAAGCCGACGGGAAGGCCGAAGGGAAGGCCGACGGGAAGGCCGACGGGAAGGCCGAAGGGAAGGGTAGGACCCCGGACAAGGACGCGACCGCCGGAGGGGGCACCGCCCGGGGACCCGAGAGCTTCGGCCGGGCGCAACCATCCGGGTCGCGCCCCCGACCCAGGCGACGCCGGCGATAGGACGATTCATGGAGTGGGTGGAAGTCACCGGACGCAGCATTGAAGAGGCGCTCGACGCCGCCCTCGATCAGCTCGGGGTGGACGAGGCCGACATCGAGTACGAGGTCCTGGAAGAACCGCGGCGGGGGTTTCTCGGCCGCATCTCCGGCACCGCCCGGATCCGGGCCCGGGTCAAGCCCATCTCCCGGGAGAAGCCGGACCGCCGGCGCCGATCCGGGT
>JBOGFE010000237.1:0-5958 GCA_050741935.1 Acidimicrobiia bacterium
AGGATGGCCTGGGCCGCCTCGATCAGCGCCCGGCGGGCGTCACCCTCGGGCCGGCGGCCCCGCCGGGCGGGTGGAGTCTTGGGGTCCGGGGCCATTGCCCGTCACTGTACGGGACGAAGTGAGCGAAAGGCCGCGGGTCGGGCATTTGACACCACCTCCCGATTCAACATATGTTGAGCAAGTTCTCATCAACTGTTGAACCAACGATGGCCCGGGGCTGGCGGCTCCGAGCAGGCCGAGGGAGGATTCAGGACATGGCGAAGCGCAGGCGCGGCAACAGGCGCATGGGCGTGCTCGACTTCTGGCAGAACATCATGGACAACACCAAGGACTTCGTCGACGACAGCATCGACCGCGTCCGGGACGATGACGACCGCGATGACGACCTGACTGACGACGTCGATGAGCTGAAGCAGGCCATCGCCGAGATCAACGCCAAGCTCGACCGACTGGCCGGGGCCAAGGCGTCTTCGAGGACGTAGTACACCCTCGCAACCCACGGAACCGGGAGGCAGATCGATGGCAAGGCGCAGACGGGGACGGCGCATGGATGTTCTCGACTGGTGGCAGAGCGTCCTCGACGAGACCAAGGACTTCGTCGACGACAGCATCGACCGCATCCGGGACGATGAGGACGAGGAGCTCGAGGACGAGGTCGACGAGCTGAAGAAGGCCGTGGCCCAGCTCAACACCAAGCTCGACCAGTTGCTGGCCGCCCCGCCGCCGGCGGCGCCGGCGCCGGACGCACCGCCTGAGGTCGTGGTCGAGGCCCCGGCCAAGGAGAAGGAAAAGGACCGGGACAAAGACAGGGACAAGGACGCCCACAAGGAGGGTCAGAAGTCGTGAGCAAGCGCCGGCGCCACAAGCGCATGGGGGTCCTGGACTGGTGGCAGAACGTCCTCGACGACACCAAGGACCTGGTCGACGACAGCATCGACCGCATCCGGGACGACGACGACCGTGACGACGACCTCTCCGACGACATCGACGAGCTGAAGCAGGCCGTCGCCGAGCTCAACGCCAAGCTCGACCGCCTGGCCTCGGAGAAGGCCGGGACGTAGCCGCATCGAGCCGGACGTTCCGTCCGCCACCGACAACCAGGATCAGACGGCGCGGGTCCACCGTTTCGGGCTCCCCCGCCGGTAGCGTGTTCTTCCGGGCTCACCCATTCAGACAAGGGAGACGCCGGATGAACAAGAACGATCTGGTCAAGGCGATCGCCGAGGACACCAGCCAGTCGCAGGCCGCTGTGGGCGAGGTGCTCGCCGCCTTCGAGGCGTGCGTCACCAAGGCCGTCGCCGCCGGCGAGAAGGTGCAGCTTCCCGGCTTCCTCACCTTCGACCGGGCGGAGCGGGCGGCCCGCACCGGGCGCAACCCCGCCACCGGGGCCGAGATCCGGATCCCGGCGTCGACCGTGCCTCGGATCAAGGCGGGGAAGACCTTCAAAGACGCCGTCGCCTGACCCCGGTCAACCGAGGACCGGCACCTCGACTTCGAAGCGGGCACCCCCGAGGGGGCTGCCGGCGGCGGTCACGGTGCCGGCGTGGGCGGCGACGACCTCGGCCACGATGGCCAGCCCCAGGCCGGCGCCGCCGGTGTCCCGGGACCGGGCGTCGTCGAGACGGACGAACCGCTCGAAGATCCGGGTGCGCTCGGCCTCGGGAACCCCAGGGCCGTCGTCGTCGACCCGGAGCAGGACGGTCCCGGCCGGCGTTTCCGTCAAGGAGAAACCCACCGTCGTCCGGGCGTGACGGGCGGCATTGTCACCCAGGTTGCGCAACAGCCGGCGCAGCTGCGCCTCGTCGCCCGCCACCCGGCCGGCCGAAACCGATGTGGTGTCGATCCGCAGCCCGGTGGCCGTCCGCAGCTGCCCGGCCACCTCGAAGACGAGGTCGTCGAGGTCGACGGGATGGCGGCGGGAGGACAGGGTGCCCTCGTCGGCCCGGGCCAGGAGCAGGAGGTCCTCCACCAGGTGCTGGACCCGGAGGTCCTCGTCGAGGACGACCCGGGCCAGGTCGGTGGTGGCGACGCGGTCGGGGTGGGCGAGGGCCACCTCGGCGTGCTGGCGGATGGCGGCCACCGGTGAGCGCAGCTCGTGGGAGGCATCGGAGACGAAGCGGCGCTGGCGGGACTGGGCCTCCTCCAGGCGGTCCAGCATCCGGTTCATGGTGATGGCCAGCCGGGCGATCTCGTCCCGCCCGGCGGGGTCGGCCACCCGCCGGTGCAGCTCGGCGGCGGAGATGGAATCGACCTCGGTCCGGATCGCCTCCACCGGGCCCAGCGCCCGGCCCACGACCCGCCAGGTGGTGATGCCCACCACCAGGAGCAGCAGGGGGCCTCCGGCAGCCAGGAGCCCGCTCACCTTCCTCGTCGACTCCTCGACGTCGTCGGTGGACCGGGCCACCAGCACCTTCAGGTCGGCCGCGGCGCCCGATGACGGCTCGGCCACGGCGATGAAGGGGGCGTCTTCGATCGGGGTCCGGTCGAGCCGGACCCAGGCGCCCGGGTCGAGGTCCGCCACCGGTTCCTCGCCGGCCACATTGGGGCTCGACGCCACCACCACACCCGACCCGTCGATGACCTGGATGAGGGCGTCCTCCCGGTCCTCCACGGCCAGGCTGCCCGGCCCCGACCCCGACCTCAGCACGGCGGCCACATCCCGGGCCCGCAACTGGGCCGCGGTGCGCACGTCCCGTTCCAGCGCCCGGCGCAGCAGGTCGGTCATCATCACGCCGCCGGCGACCAGAGCCAGGCCGACCACGATCACGGCAGCGGCCGTGGTCCGCACCCGGATGCCGGCGCTGAGCGCCCTCAGACGGCCCCGGAGGCGCCCGCGCTCAGCCGCCATCGGGGTCCAGGCGATAGCCCGAGCCGCGGACCGTCTCCAGCGCCTCCCGGCCGAAGGGACGGTCGAGCTTGGTGCGCAGCCGCCGGATGTAGACCTCGATGATGTTGGGGTCCCCCTCGAAGTCGTCGTCCCACACGTGGGCCAGGATGTCCCGCTTGGAGACGACCTCACCCCGCCGGCGGAGCAGGTACTCGAGCAGCGCCGCCTCCCGGGCGGTCAGGCTGACCTCGGTGTCACCCCGCCAGATCTGGCGGGAGGCGGGGTCCAGGCGCAGGTCACCGGCGTCGAGGACGGCCGGGCGTTCCCGGGCTCCCCGGCGCAGGAGCGCCCGCAGGCGGGCGACGAGCACCAGGAAGGAGAAGGGCTTGCTCAAGAAGTCGTCGGCGCCCGTGTCGAGCGCCTCGGCCTCGTCGAGCTCGCCGTCCTTGGCCGTCAACATCAGGATGGGCGTCCAGTTGCCCTCCTCCCGCAGGGTGGCGCAGATCCGGAAGCCGTTGACGCCCGGCAGCATGATGTCGAGGACGATGGCGTCGTAGGGGTGCTCGCGGGCCATCCACAGGCCGTCGGTGCCGTCGTGGGCGACGTCGACGGCGAAGCCCTCGGCTTCCAGGCCGGAGCGCAGGCCGGCGGCCAGCTGCTTCTCGTCCTCGACGATGAGCACGCGCACACTCATAGGATCCCACGCCCGGGGCCCGATGAGCTCTCGCCCGGGAACCCCGAGGGCCTACCACCCGGCCGGAGCCGCCACCTCCGCCTGGCGCCGCCTCTCCGGGAGGCGGATCTCGACGTCGGTCACGGGCACGGCCGTGCAGGTGAGGCAGACGCCGGCGGCCCGTTCCTCCTCGGAGAAGAGCTGCGGGGGCACCGCCGCCGTGTAGGCCACCTCGCCCGAGATCAGCTGCACCTTGCAGGCGGCGCAGCGGCCCCGCTTGCACACCCACGGGTAGCGGAACCCGCCCCGGATGATGGCGTCGAGGACCGTCTCCCCCGGACGCACAGGCACCGCCACGCCGTCGGCGATGACCCGGACCCTCCCGTTCACCATGGTTGCGAGCGTACCGACCGCAGCCGGTCCCGGACCGCCGGGGTGGCAGCTGCGTGATGTCTAGGCGGCGTCCTTGCCGAGGTAGGCGGCGCGGACCTCTTCGCTGCTGCGAACCTCGTCGGGGGTGCCGGCCATGAGGGGCTTGCCGAAGTCGAGCACCTGGATCCAGTTGCAGATGTTGAGCACCAGGCTCATGTCGTGCTCGATCATGAGGATCCCGATGCCCCGCTCGGCCACCAGGCCGGCCAGGAGCTGTCCGAAGGCGGCGCTCTCGGCCACGTCCAGCCCCGAGGAGGGCTCGTCGAGCAGCAGGATGCGGGGCCGGCGGGCCAGGGCCCGGGCCAGCTCCACCAGCCGGCCCTGGCCGGTGGACACCTCACCCGCCAGCTGCGAGGCGACGGGCGTGAGGTTGGTGGCGGCCAGCAGCTCGTCGGCCGTCTCGGCCACCTCGGCGCGCACCCGGCGCCCGCCGCCGACCAGGCCGAGCTGGGTCAGGGGGTCGTCGGCCACGTGCAGGGACTCGGCCGCCAGCTCCACGTTCTCCCGCACGGTCAGGGACCGGAACAGCTCCATGCGCTGGAAGGTGCGGCCGATCCCGAGGCGGGCCCGGCGGGCCGGGCTCTCCTTGGTGATGTCGACCCCGTCGAGCGTCACCGTGCCCTCGTCGGCGTGCTGGAACCCGCAGCAGACGTTGAACATGGTCGTCTTGCCCGCTCCGTTGGGCCCGATGAGACCGGTGATCCGCCCCGGGGGGGCTTCCACGCTCACCCCTTCGAGGGCCACCAGGCCCCCGAAGCGGACCACGACACCGCTCGCCACCAGACCGCTCGCCACCGGCTCGTCCATCACATCTCCCTTCGACCTGCGCCCGTCAACCCTACCTGAACGAGTGTTCAGTCGTCTACCTCGAACCTCCGATGGCGAACATCAGTTTGTAGTCATTTCGGGCTATTCGGCCTAGTCATTCGGAACTAGCCGAAAAATGACGCGAACGGGCCATGTACGACAAAGCCGACATTCTTCACTCTGGTAGGGAGCACTAGACCCCTTCAGGAGGCCGTGATGAGCGAGAAGCTGCTGACCCCCGGCGAAGTTGCGGAGATGTTCAAGGTCAACCCCAAGACCGTCACCCGCTGGGCCCGTGCCGGCAAGATCACCGCCATCCGCACCCTGGGTGGCCACCGCCGCTTCAGCGCCGAGGAGATCCGTACCATCCTCGACAACGCCCACGCCGCGGCCTGAGCGCAGGACCGGCCCCCGCCTGAGCGGCGGGGGCGCCCCCGGCCGGGCTGGCCCCGCGGTCGGCGCCGGGGGATACTCGAAGTGTGCGCGGTCCGCCCTGCCCGGGCTGTGGGAGGCGGGTCCCCGGGACCCTGGCCACCTGCCTCGCCTGCGGCGCGGAGACCGGCGACCGCCTGACCCCGATCGCCGTGGGTCTCCAGGGAGCGCCGGCGCTGATCCAAGGGGCCGAGGCGACGGGCCCCGCGCCGGCGTCCCTTCCCGGCCGCACCCTCTCCCGAGGACGCGTCATCGGCCTCCTCCTCGGGGTGGCCGTCCTGGCCGGCCTCAACCTCCTGCCCAGCGTCGATGACCCGACCGCGGTGGCCCCGGCGGCGGTGGCGGAACCGGTCGAGATCCCCCGTCCGCCGGCCGCCGGTCTCCTGGCCCGGGCGGCCGAGGCGGCCCGCCAGCCCGGGGTCGTCTGGCCCCCGCCCGGCCCACTGCGGGACCGCCAGGACTACACCTCGTTGTGGACGGGGACCCACATGACGATGTGGAACGGAGCCACCCCGGGCCGCGCCCTCACCGGCTCGACCTACGACTCGGCCACCCGGGAATGGCGCGCCGCCACCCCCGGGCCCATCCAGAGCCGGTCGCATCCCGCCGCCATCTGGGCCGGCCGCGAGGTGCTGCTGTGGGGCGGACTGTCCGCCGCCGGCGTGCCCCTGGGCGACGGCGCCGCCTACGACCCCGCCACCGACACCTGGCGGGCGATCGCCCCGTCGCCCCTCAGCCCCCGGGAGCCTCTGGTGGCGGCCTGGACGGGCCGGGAGGTGCTGGTGGT
>JBOGFE010000238.1:0-6682 GCA_050741935.1 Acidimicrobiia bacterium
GGCTGGGGCTGCCCGCCGGCCCGGGGGACGGCGGTGGCGGGCCCGGGACGGTCGGCCAGGAGTCGCAGCAGGGCGGCACCGACGAAGGGCATGTCGACGGCCAGGACGATCACGGCGCCACCATGGCCCCGGCGGGACAGCTCGGCCGCGCCCGCCCCCAGGGCGGCCAGCGGGCCTTCGCCCGGCGGTTCCTCCCGCACCGCGGGCAGGCCCGAGACGCCGGGGCCGACCTCGAGCACCGGGTCGCAGACGGCCGCCAGCACGGACGCGCCCCGTTCGGCCAGGCCGCGCCCGGCAACTTCGAGGAGCGCCTTGTCCCGACCCATGCGCCGGCTGGCGCCGCCGGTCAGCAGCAGCCCGGCCACGGTGGTGCCGGCGGAGGCGGTCATGGGGCGATGTCTACCAGGGCCGGACGGCCCCGGGGCCCGGCCGGGCTACCAGTCGGCGCCGGAGTAGAAGCGGTCGGCCACGGGGCCGGTGAGGTCCCGCAGGCGGGCCGCCTCCTCCGGGGTCACCGTCCTGCGCCAGGCGCCCACCATGGCCTTGGAGTCCATGGGCCGGAAGGCGGTGCGGGACAGGAACCCCCGCCGGGACAGCTGCCAGGAGTGCGACCTGTTCTTGGACGACCCCGAGGTGCCCGCCACCACCTGCTCCCGGGCGTAGGCGTTGAACTCCACGCCGAGCAGGGCGAAGAGCCGCTCGTAGCCGCCCTCGGGGTCGAGGCAGAGGTCCTCGTAGCGGACGACGTGGATGCGCTCCGAGCGCTCGGCCATCTCGGCCAGCGGGTGGTGGAGCATGCGCCAGAAGAACCCGACCTGGGCCACCTTGTCGTCCGTGTCGACCAGGGTCTCCATCTCCGCCCGCCACGGCTCCAGCCAGTCGGCCATGAGCCGGGGCTGGGAGAGGAAGTGGCGGAGATGGGCCGAGTAGGAGAGCTTGCGGTAGCTCGCCACCATGGCCGCCGGGTGGCGCACCAGGAGGCACACCTGCCCGTCGAAGCGGTCGGCGATCCACTCGGCGGCGAGCGAGGCGTAGGGGTCGTCGAGCAGCGCCCGCTTGCCCCGCAGGGCGCCGAGGGCGAAGGAGCCCGAGTACTTGGCCATCTTGGCCAGGTCGAAGAGGCGGTGGTTGGCCCGCACCTCGGCCAGGTGTTGGTAGCGGAAGCGCAGCATGTCCGCCACCCCCCGCTCGTAGACGGCGGCGTTCTCGGGGGTGACGTAGACGTAGCCGACGGGCACCGGGGCCCGCAGGATCCCGGGGCTCAGGCCGGGCGGGTGCTTGGGGTTGAAGGGCTCGTTCAGGTGCACGAAACCGCCGGCGGCCTTGACCATCTCGGCCACCCAGCTGGTGCCGGCCCGGGCCATCCCGGCGATCAGCACCGGGCCCGTCGCCACGGCCGTGACCGGCCGCTCGGTGATCATGACGGGACCTGTTCCTTGACCCGGCCGTTGGTGGCCGGTGCCGGCACCTCGGCGGGAGCGGGGGCCTCGCCCCGCACCACCAGCAGCTCCCAGCCCCGGGCCAGGACGTAGCGGAACCAGGTGCCGGCCGCCAGCGAGGTGATCACCGCCACCAGCACCAGGGTGACGAAGAAGCGCTCGTCGATGATCTGGGCGTCGAAGGCCACGGTGGCGAGCACGATGCCGGGCCCGCCCCGGGCGTTCAGGGCGGCGGCCAGGTTGATGGTGGAGCGCCGGTCCCGGGTGGCGTACCAGCCGGCGGCGAAGGTCCCGATCGTCTTCATCACCGTGCAGAAGGCGAGGAAGCCGAAGAAGAAGGCGGGGTCGAACTGGCGGGCCAGGTCGAGCTTGAGGCCCACGATGGCGAAGTAGACGGGGGTGAAGAACACCAGGGCGAAGGCCTTCACCTTGGTCCGGATCGTCTCCACGATGGGCTCGGGCAGCTTGCAGATGGCCATCCCGGCCAGCAGCGCCCCGAAGATCAGGTTGACGCCGGCCAGGCTGGCCAGGGCCACCATCGAGAAGCAGGCCAGCAGGGCGAAGCGGGCCGGGCGGTGCTCGACCATGCCCCGGGCCGGGGAGCGCAGGGCGGCCTGGAGGAGCCGGGGCAGGCTCCACATGGCCAAGGCGAAGAAGGCCACGGTGATCACCGGTGTCAGCACCAGCTCGGTGACCGACGGCGACTCGGACTCGGCCAGGGCGGTGGCCACCCCGACCAGGCCCCACAGGGCGATGTCCTCCACCGTGGCCACGGTGAGCACGATCCGGGCGAAGCGGGTGTGCATGATCCCGAGGTCGATGAAGATCTTCGAGATCACGGGGATGGAGGTGATGGCCACGGCGATGCCGATCACGATCACCAGCGAGGCGTCGTTCCCCCGGGGGCCCATGTAGGAGCTGAAGTCGAAGAGGAGGGGGACGGCCAGCCCGGCGGCGAAGGGCAGGGCGGTGGCCCCGATGAGCACGGGGATGGCGACCTTGCGGTCCTCCCGGGCGAAGCGGGCCCGGGTCTCCATCCCCGAGAAGAACATGAGCAGGACCACGCCGAAGGACGACACCATGGCCAGCAGCTTCCCCTCCTCGGGGAAGGCGTCGAAGACCCAGGCCTGGGCCGACGGCGAGATGGCGCCGAGCACCGTGGGCCCGAGCAGCAGGCCGCCGGCGATCTCGCCGATGACCCGGGGCATCTTGAGCCGGCCGAAGAGGCTGCCCATGAGATGGGCGCAGGCCATGAGCGCCACCACGGCCACGAAGAACCGGGTGAGGTCGTGCTCGCTGAGCGAGATGGTGGCTGCGAGGGGAATGTGTGTCATGTGTCCTGTGTCAAGACTAGGCCGCTGACCATCTGTGCTTCCACGGCGCGGCGCCCATTCCCTTCCTCCTGACGAAGGAGAAGGGGACGAACCGTTTCAGCTCCGGCCTCAGGCCCGTTCCTTCTTGAAGCTGAAGACGGTGGGGCTGTGGGGGTCGACGGTCATGCGCCACCACTCGCCCGAGGAGGTGTCGCCCTGGACCTCGACCCGGGTGAAGTTCCCCACGTCGTCCCAGGGGTGGTCGACCTGGGCGTGGTGGGTGTCGCCGTGGACGAGGACGACGGGCTTGCCGAAGCGCACGGTGCGGTCCTCCAGCGTGCGGACCAGGCGCCCTCCGCTGGGTTCGAAGGGGTTGTCCTGCCAACCCACCACGACGCCGGCGGCGCCGGTGGCCTCGGCCTCGTCGAAGGCGGCGTCGAGCCAGGCGATGTTGTTGTCCCGGTGGGTCCCGCCCCGCCCGCTGGCCCCGGGCTCGTTGAGGGTGACGAACACCACCCCGCCCACGGTGACGCGGGCGTTCTCGGGCATGGCGGAGTGGCGGGCGACGTTCAGCCGGCGCTGGCCGAGCGTCTGGTCGTTGGGGAAGAACGTCGCCCGGATGGTGCTGAGGGCCCGGCTCGTGCTCCCCGGGCAGTCAGCCCATTCGTTGTCGCCCGGCGTGTAGATGAAGGGGGCGGCGAATCCGGTGAAGACGTCGTGCACCCGGTTGAACTCCGACACCGAGCAGGATGAGCCCTCGCTCCAGATGTCCCCGACGTGCATGGCCAGGGTCAGCGGTGAGCGGGCCATGTCCTCGCGGACCTCGAGGAGGGCGTGGTCCTGGCTGGCCGTATAGCCGGTGTCCCCGATGAGGCCGACGTCGAACGGCCCGCCCCGGTCGGCCGGGGCGATGGGCGTCACCGGCTGGACCGGGGACGCCGGGTCCGGGGTGGTCGTCCCGTTCTGAGTGGTGTCGGGTGGGGTGGACCGTGGCGGGTCGCCGGCGGGGTCGGACCAGGGCGGAACGTCTGCGGGTTCCCCGACGCCGGAGTCCATGGTGGTGGCGTCGGCGGGGAAGGCGGCCATGGCGGTGACGGGACCGGCGAGTGCCCGCCCGCCGGCCGAGCCGGCGAAGACGGCGTCGCCGAAGTTGAACACGCCGCCGTCGGCGGCCACGAACCAGTAGCCCTCACCCGTCGGGGTCGGGGACAGGCCCACGATGGGGGCGCTCAGGCGGTGCCCGCCGGCGGAGCCGAAGAAGCCGGCGTCGCCGAAGCTGAACACCCCGCCGTCGGAGGCGACGAGCCAGTAGCCGGCCCCGGTGGGCGTGGCCGCCATCCCCACGATGGGCTTGTTGAGCCGGACGGCGCCGGTCGACCCGTAGAAGGCGGCGTCGCCGAAGCTGAAGATGCCGCCGTCGGCGGCCACGAACCAGTACCCCCCGCCGCCTTCGGTGGCGGCCATGCCGACGATGGGCTTGTTGAGCTTCACCCCGCCGGTGGAGCCGTAGAAGCCGGCGTCACCGAAGCTGAAGACCCCGCCGTCGGTCCCCACCAGCCAGTAGCCCCCGCCGGTGGGGGTGGCGGCGGCGGCGGCGATGGGCTGGCGCACCTTTGACGTCTGGCCGTAGTGCTCGGCGGCGCCGTAGCCGTAGACCGAGCCGTCGGCGCCGGCCAGCCAGTAGCCCTGCCCGGCGGCGGCGGCCGAGATCCGCAGGTCGTCCTCGGACACGGAGGAGGTGCCGGCCCCGGTCGTGGGCACCAGGAGCGCGATGAGCGACGCCAACGTCACCAGACGACCCATCCCCGGTCGCTTCCTCACGTCGCCTGAACTCCTTGGCTCCCTGTTGCGCTGATTTGGGCGGAACGAACCGGGGGGAACGTAAAGCCGTGTTTAAGAAATTCGTGCCGGGTGTCCCGTTTCCTCCTGTTCCGATCGGGGCTGAGGGTGGCCCGCGGGGGTGCGGCGACGATATGTTGTGACAATGCGAACTTACGAGCGGTTGACACGACCGATGGTGCGCCGGGACGGGGTCCTGGAGGAGGCGTCGTGGGATGAGGCCCTCGCCGCCGCCGCCGGCGGTCTGGCCCGGGTCCGGGACGGGCACGGCGCCAAGGCAGTGGGGATGTTCTCCTGCTCCAAGGCCACCAACGAGGTTAACTTCATGGCCCAGAAGCTCATGCGGGTGGCCATCGGCACGAACAACATCGACTCCTGCAACCGCACCTGACACGCCCCCAGCGTCGTCGGTCTGGCGACAGTGTTCGGGGCCGGAGGCGGCACCAGTTCCTACCGGGAGATCGAGGACGCCGACGTGGTCGTCCTCTGGGGCTCCAACGCCCGGGAGACGCACCCGATCTTCTTCCATCACGTCATCCAGGCCCAGCGCCGGGGGGCCCGGCTGTTCGTGGTCGACCCGCGCCGGACCTCGACCGCCCGCTTCGCCGACGCCCATCTGGCCCTGAACGTGGGGACCGACATCGCCCTGGCCCACGCCGTGGCCCGGGAGATCCTCGCCGCCGGCCTGGAGAACCGCCGCTTCATCGAGCGGGCCACCACCGGCTTCGACGAGTTCGCCGCCTGTGTGGACGAGTGGACGCTGCCCCGGGCGGAGGCGGAGACGGGGGTGCCGGCCGAGCTGATCCGGGAGCTGGCCCACGCCTACGGGCGGGCGGACCGGGGCCAGATGTGCTGGACGCTGGGCATCACCGAGCACCACAACGCCGTCGACAACGTCCTCTCCCTCATCAACCTGGCCCTGCTCTGCGGTCACGTCGGCCGCTACGGCGCCGGCCTCAATCCCCTGCGGGGCCAGAACAACGTCCAGGGCGGTGGCGACATGGGGGCCATCCCCAACCGCCTCCCCGGCTTCGCCGACATCCTCGACCCCGACGTCCGGGCCCGGTTCGACGCCGCCTGGGGCAGCGACATCCCGCCCTTCTACGGCTGGCACCTGACCCAGATGTTCGAGGCCATGGGGAAGGGCGAGCTGCGGGGCCTGTACGTGCTGGGTGAGAACCCGGCCCAGTCCGAAGCCGACGTGAGCCACACCATCTCGCTCCTGGAGGGCCTCGACCACCTCGTCGTCCAGGACATCTTCATGACGAAGACGGCGGAGCTGGCCGACGTGGTGCTGCCCGCCAGCGCAGCCTGGTGCGAGTCCGAGGGCACGGTGACGAACTCCGAGCGCCGGGTGCAGCGGGTCCGCAAGGCCCTGGAGCCGCCGGCCGGGGCCCGGGACGACATCGAGATCCTGCTCGAGCTCGCCCGGCGGCTGGGGCAGGACTGGAGCTACGAGTCGGCCGAGGCGATCTGGGACGAGCTGCGGTCGCTGTCACCCATGCACGCCGGGATGAGCTACCGCCGCCTCGAGGAGCTGGGCGGGATCCAGTGGCCGTGCTACTCCGAGGACCGCCTGGAGCCGTCGTACCTCCACGGCCGGCTCTGGGAGGAGGACCCGGAGCGGCGCGGCCGGCCGGCGCCCTTCTCGGCCACGGTCCACGAGCTGCCGGTGGAGGCGCTCTCCGACGAGTACCCGCTGCGGCTCACCACCGGGCGCCGTCTCGACTCCTACAACACCGGCGTCCAGACGGGCAGCTACGCCTCGCCGCTGCGCCGGGGGGAGACGCTCGACATCAGCCCGGCCGACGCCGCCGCCCTGGGCCTGAAGGACGGGACCCGGGTGCGGATCACGTCCCGGCGGGGCTCGGTGGTGGCCCCGGCCCGCATCGACCCCGGCCTCAACCCCGGGCTCGTGTTCATGACCCTGCACTTTCCCGACGAGGTGGACACCAATCAGCTCACCATCGAGGCCACCGACCCCAAGTCGGGCACGGCCGAGTTCAAGGCCGCCGCCGTCCGCGTGGAGATCGAGCCCGAGACGCTCTCCGGAGTGGCCTCCTGAGCCCTGACCTGCGCTTCCGGGGCGAG
>JBOGFE010000239.1:0-2404 GCA_050741935.1 Acidimicrobiia bacterium
CGACCCGGCCTGACGCCCAGGGCGTAGCGTGCCCTCGTCAGGAGTGATGAGAACGGCGCCGACTTCCTCCATCGGTTACAAGGTCGACCGCTTCACCGTCGGCCCCGACGGCCTCGCCACCGAGCGCGTGAACTACCACGATTCGGTGGCCATGGCCTGGAGGTTGCTCAGCCAACCGGGAGGATGGTTCCGGCTCCTCCGCTCCGGTGGGCTCCGGCGAGGACCACGCCCCGCGTGATTCGACCCGCCATCGGGCGCCCGACCTAGACCGAACTTACGGCGATTTTCTGGCCTGAAACGTGTCCTGGCCAGCACGGACAGGCGCGGGAGCGCCACTTAGCGTAGTCACTAAAATGGTGGACATCTTGTTTCCGGTGGGATAGGATGTCCTTGTGACTCGGAGGGGTGGTGCCATGCATGTGGTGACCACTCGTCGTCAGTACAAGGACAGGGTCTACGAGAGCACGCTGCTGCGCCGCTCCTATCGGGAGGGCGGCAAGGTCAAGAACGAGACGCTGGCCAACCTCTCGCACCTGCCGCCCGAGACGATCACGCTGATCCGGGAGTCGTTGGCCGGCAAGGCGCATGTGGTGGCCGGCGACGGGTTCGACATCGAACGGTCGTTGCCCCACGGCCACGTCGGGGCGGTGTGGGCCATGGCCACCAAGCTGGGGTTGGCGTCGCTGTTGGGCCCGGCCTGCCCGGAGCGTGACCTGGCCTTGGCGCTGGTGGTGGCCCGGGTGTGCCGGCCGGCCTCGAAGCTGGCCACCACCCGCTGGTGGGCCACGACCACGCTCGCCGCCGATCTGGGCGTGGCCGAGGCCTCCACCGACGACGTGTACGCGGCCATGGACTGGCTGGCCGGCCGCCAGGCCGCCACGGAGGAGGCCCTGGCCCGGCGCCACCTCGCCGACGGGGACCTGGTCCTCTATGACCTGTCGAGCTCGTGGGTGGAGGGCCGGTGCTGTCCCCTGGCCGCCCGCGGCTACTCCCGCGACGGGAAGGCCGGCCGGGCCCAGATCGAGTACGGGCTGATGACCGACCGCCAGGGCCGGCCCATCGCGGTGGAGGTGTTCGCGGGCAACACCGCCGATCCCACCGCCTTCATCTCCGCCGCCGAGACCGTGCGCAGCCGCTTCGGGCTCGGCCAGGTCATCCTCGTCGGCGACCGGGGCATGATCACCTCAGCCCGCATCGATGCCCTCAAAGACATCGGCGGTCTGGGCTGGGTCACCTCGCTGCGAGCGCCGGCCATCCGGGCCCTGGCCGAGGGCGGAGTCCTGCAGCTGACGCTGTTCGACGAGACCAACCTGGCCGAGATCACCCACCCCGACTATCCCGGCGAGCGTCTAGTGGCCTGCCGCAACCCGGCGCTGGCCGCCGAACGGGCCCGCAAACGCACCGAGCTGCTCGCCGCCACCGAAGCGCTCCTCGAGCCCATCACCGCCGCGGTCGCCGCCGGCCGTCTCACCGGCGCCAACAAGATCGGCGTGCGCGTCGGCAAGGTCGTCAACCGCCACAAGATGGCCAAACACTTCGAGTTGGCCATCACCGACACCAGTTTCGGCTACACCCGCCGCAGCCACGCGATCGCGGCGGAGGCCGCCCTCGACGGCATCTACGTCGTGCGCACCTCGGTGGGCGCCCACCACCTCGACGGCCCCGGCGTGGTCGAGGCCTACAAAGGACTCTCGGTCGTCGAGGCCGACTTCCGCAGCCTCAAGGCGATCGACTTGGACCTGCGCCCCATCCACCACTGGACCGAGTCCCGAGTCCGGGCCCACGTGTTCATCTGCATGCTCGCCGCCTACCTGGTCTGGCACCTCCGCCGGGCCTGGGCCCCGCTGTGCTTCACCGACGAGGACCCACCCAACCGCACCGACCCGGTCGCCCCCGCCCAGCGCTCCCCAGGAGCAAAGACCAAAGCCTCGACCCGGCGCACCACCCACGGCGAGGCCGCCCACAGCCTCGCCACCCTCCTCGACGAACTGGCCACTCTCACCCGCAACACCATCGCCTTCCCCAGCGGCGCACGCCTCGACAAGCTCGCCACCCCCACCCCCCTCCAACGCCGCGCCTTCGAACTCATCGGCGCCCCCATCCCCCTGGAACTGACCGCCAAGTAGTCAGAACCCCGACACGCCCCAACCACGAACCCCCTGCACAGCAGGGGGTTCTCTCGTCAACGGGCAAGTAAGTTCGGTCTAGGACGGCCGGCGGGCGCGCCACCAGCACCCCGTGTGCCAGTGGCGGCGGAGGTCGGGGGCTTCCCGGGGGACCACGACCTTGTGGCCGGTCCCGGCCGGGATCTCGTGGTCGCAGCCCGGGCAGCGGTAGGCCTTGAGCGCCTCATAGGGCTGGACATGGCGCACCTCGACGCCGTCCGGGTCGGGCGGTGGCTCGT
>JBOGFE010000240.1:0-17887 GCA_050741935.1 Acidimicrobiia bacterium
CCGCTCTACGCCCCGAGTCTCGGGCTGAAAGGTTCGGCTCCGGTCTTCGGCCTCTACGCCGGTCTGACCCTGCTCGGCCGCCTCTTCGGCGCCCGTATCCCCGATCGGCTCGGCCCGTCGGCCACCGCCCGGGCCGGTCTGGTCACGATGGCCGTCGGCATGGCCATCCTCGGCTTCTGGCACACCATCCCCGGGCTGTGGACGGGCACCGCGGTCTTCGCCGCCGGGAACGCCTTCATGTTCCCGGCCCTGCTGTCGCTGGCCCTCGACGCCGCCCCCGAAGGCGAGCGGGCGGCGGTGGTGGGGACGGTGGTGGCCTTCTTCGACCTCGGCCAGGGCGCCGGGGCGCTCGTCCTCGGGCCCCTGGTGGCGGCGGCCGGCTACAGCGCCCCCTTCCTGGCCGGTGCGTTCGCAGCCGCCGGAGGGCTGGCGTTACTCTCCGCCCACCTCCGGCGGGGTCCCGCTGCCGCCGTGGCCGGCGGTTCCCTGGTGACGCAAGCGAGCTAGGAGCAGCCCGTGGACAAGTCCCTGGAAGGCAGCACCGGCCAGCCGTTCCGGGTGGTGGTGGAGGAAGGCAAGGTCCGGGAGTTCGCCCGGGCCACCCGGTCCTCCAATCCCGCCTACCTCGGCCAGCCGCCGGCCACCTCCCCCGTGACCTTCCTCGCCTCCTCCGCCTTCTGGCAGGGCCCCGAGCACTCGCCCTGGGGCGGGACCACCATCAACTGGGAGCGCATCCTCCACGGCGAGCAGGAGTTCACCTTCCCCGGCCCCCCGCCCGCCGCCGGCACGGTCCTCACCGCCCAGGCCCGCATCGACCGGGTCTACGAGAAGGAGGGCAAGCGGGGCGGCACCATGACCTTCGTCGAGGTCGTGACCGACTACCGCGACGGGTCGGGGACGCTGGTGGCGGCGTCCCGCTCCACCATCATCGAGACCAGCCAGGCGCCCAGCCAGGAGTGACGTGATGACCGCGACGTGGAACGACCTCGAAGTGGGCACCGAAGGCCCCGGCCGGGACGACGGCCCCCTGACCGTGACCGACTTCGTCCGCTACCAGGGCGCCTCGGGGGACATGAACCCCATCCACCACGACACCGCCTTCGCCCAGAAGGCCGGCTTCCCCCAGCCGTTCGCGGTGGGGATGCGCCAGGCCGGCGTGCTCGCCACCTGGGCCACCGACTGGCTGGGGGCGGCCAACGTCCGGCGCTTCAAGGTCCAGTGGCGGGAGCAGGCCTGGCCCGGCGACGTCCTCACCTACTCCGGCGCGGTGGTGGCCAAGCGCGACGAGGACGGCCAGCGCCTGGTCGACGTGGAGATGGCCTGCACCCGCCAGACGGGAGGCACCCATCTCAAGGGCTGGGCCACCTTCTCCGTGCCCGACTGAGCTCCCCGGACGGGTACTCCAACCGTTCCGGCGTTCCTCCGCAACACCTGTGGTTCCGCAGGAACGCAACATCGATCCGTCACCCTGCCAGTACCGGACGAAGTTCGAGCCGGGGCCGAAGAGCCTGGTGGCCCCGCATGATCTCGTCGAGCAACTCGTCCGGAAGCGTCTGCGTCAGGATGGCGTGGGCCCGGGCGGCAACGTCGGCCCAGGAGCGGGCCGGCCCGCCGGCGGGCAGGACGACCGTGGCCGTGCGCTCGTTGGCGGTGGTGATCGTCATCTCGTTCCTCCAATCGTCGGCGGGTGTCGGGCTCCCCGCAGCATCGGTGCACCGGGTATCCGGAAGGGTCACGGGCAGGTCACCGCCCGGTCACCGCGCCGTCCAGGGGACCGCTGGTCCGGACAGGTGCGCCCACCTACGCTGGGCCCTTCGCCGGTGGAGGGAGGACGTCGTCGTCGTCGAGTTCCGGATTCTCGGTCCCGTGGACGTCCTCGCTCACGGCCGGTCCCTGGCGCTCGGTGGCCGACGAGAGCGGGCCGTCCTGGCGATCCTGCTGCTGTCGGTCAACCGCGTGGTGGCCTCCGAACGCCTCGTCGACGAGCTGTGGCCCGACAGCGCACCGAAGGAGGCATTGCACTCGCTGCGGGTGGGCGTGTCCCGGCTCCGGAAGGTGCTGCACCAGGCAGCCGGGACCGAGGTGCTCATCACCGAGACGCCCGGGTACGTCATCCGGGTCGCTCCCGAAGCCGTCGACCTCGCCCGGTTCGAGGCCCTCGTGGCCCGGGGCCGGGCGGAGATGGCCCGGCACGAGCCGCGCCGGGCGGCCGAGTCGCTCCGGGAAGCGCTGTCGCTCTGGCGGGGTCCGGCCCTGGCCGATGTCGGCGACGCCGCCTTCGCCCGGGCCGAGGCGGCCCGCCTGGAGGAGGCGCGGCTCAGCGCCCTCGAGGCACGGCTGGACGCCGATCTTGCCGGCGGGCGCCATGACGAGCTGCCCGCCGAGCTCGACGCGCTCACCCGCGCCCATCCGCTGCGCGAGACGCTGTGGGGGCAACGGATGCTCGCCCTCTACCGCTCCGGACGGCAGGCCGACGCCCTGCGCGCCTTCCAGGACCTGCGCCGCATCCTCGGTGAGGAGCTGGGCATCGAGCCGAGCGCCCGGCTGGTCGAGCTCGAGACGGCCATGCTCCGCCAGGAGCCGGGGCTCGACCTGAAGCCGGTGGCGCCCGAGCCGCGCGCCTCTCCACACGCGGCGCCCGGGCCTCGTCCTCCGGCGGCGCCGGCTCCTGCGAGCGTCCGGTCGTTCTCCGACCAGGTGCCCTTCGTCGGCCGAGAGGCGGAGCGGGCGGACCTCCGGCGGCGCTTGGACGTCGCCGGCGGCGGCGAAGGTGGGGTCGTGCTGATCGGCGGCGAGCCCGGGGTCGGGAAGTCCCGCCTGGTCGAGGAGCTCGCCGCCGAGGCGATGGCCGGCTTCCGGGTTCTGGTCGGCCACTGCTACGAGAGTGGCCACGACACGCCGTACATGCCGTGGGTGGAGCTGATCGAGGCGGCCATGGCCGACACCGACCCGGACGAGCTCCGCCGGGCCCTCGGCGACCAGGCGCCGGAGTTCGCCCGGCTCGTTCCCGAGCTGCGGCGCGTCCTCCCCGACATCCCACCACCGCTGGAGCTACCTCCCGAACAGCAGCGCCGCTACACCTTCAACAGCATCCGGGAGTACGTCATCCGGGCCAGCCGGGCACAACCGCGCCTCTACGTCCTGGAGGATCTCCACTGGGCCGACGAGCCGACCCTGCTCCTCCTCGAGCACCTGGCCGAGCGGCTGCCAACCGTCCCGTGCCTGATCGTCGGCACCCACCGGGACTCGGCCGATGACATCACTCCCCAGCTGGCCGGGACGCTCGCCAGCCTGGTGCGCCGCCGTCAGTCCCAGCGCCTGAAGTTGTCACCCCACAGTGAGGAAGAGGTGGGGGCGCTGCTGCAGGCCCTCAGCCGGCACACTCCTCCGGAGGAGGTACGGGCGGCGATCTACAACGAGACGGACGGGAACGCCTTCTTCGTCGAAGAGGTCTTCCGGCACCTGACCGAGAGCGGCCGGCTGCTCGACGAGGAAGGCCAGTTCCGGACGGGCATGTCCGTCGCCGACCTCGACGTGCCCGACAACGTCCGTCTCGTGATCGACCGGCGCCTCGACCGGCTCGACGAGGCCACGTACCGGACCTTGTCCGTCGGCGCCGTCGCCGGGCGCCATCTCGGCTTCCAGCTCTGGGAGGCGATCGCCGACCTCGAAGGCGACGAGCTCATCGACGCTATCGACCGGGCCGAACGCGCCGGTCTGGTCCTGACCGGAGGGACAGACGAGCAGGACCAGTACTGGTTCGCCCACGAGCTCATCCGCCAGACACTCGTGGCCCGGCTGCCGGCGGCGCGGCGGCGCCGGCATCACCTCCGGGTGGCCGACGCCATCGAACGGCTGGCCGGCGACGACCTGTCCGCCCAGGCGGGAACGATCGCCGGCCACCTCATCGAGGCGGGTTCGGCGGCCGATCCGGAGCGACTCTTCCGCCATCTCGTCCTGGCCGGCAGCCGGTCCCTCGTGTCCGCCGCCTACGAGGATGCGCTCCGGCACCTCCGCCGGGCGGAGTCCCTCGCCCGCCATGTCGCCCCCACGGAACAGGCCGAGCTGCTCTTCCATCTCGGGATAGCCGAGCGCGGGGCCGGCCGCAACGAGGAGGCGGTCGGCGCCTGGCGGCGGGCCATCGAGCTCTACGAAACCGAGGGTGACGCCGCCGCCATCGGCCGGATGTGCCCGCCCGCCGCCTGGAGCCTGATCGGAGGCGGCCGTTTCCTCGACGCCTTCGAGCTGGCCGAACGGGGCCTGGCCGCCCTCGGGGACAAGATGACCGCCGATCGGGGCCGGCTCCTGGCCCTGTCGGGAGCCTGCATCGCCGCCGCCGGTCAGTACCAGGAGGGAGTGCACCGGGTCGACGAGGCCCTGGAGCTGGCGGAACGCCTCGATGACGTTGCCCTCGCCGGCTCCGTGTTGAGCTGGAAGTCAGGCATCCATCACCTCTACATGGAGAGCCGGGACACCGTGGAGGTCGGTCTGCGCGGCGCCGAGGCGATGCGCGCCGCAGGCGAGCTGTGGCAGCTCTCGGTCGTACTCGCCCTGGTGACCTTCAGCTCGCCGGGTGCCGGCCGCTTCGCCGACGCCCGGAGGGTGGCGGGCGAGACCCGCGCCCTGGCCGAGCGGCTGGGAAACCACGTGGCCGTGATGCAATGCGGTCGCGGCGAGGCCATGGCCGACTGGGCCGAGACCGGCGACCTCGAAGGGCTCGAGGCCTTCGGCCAGCGGGACCTGCAGCTGTGCCGGGACATCGGCGTGCCCTGGGTCTCCTGGAGCTGGAACTGGCTCGCCCTGGCCGCCTTCCTGCGGGGTGATTGGGAAGCTGCCATCAGCCACGCCGAACAGGCGGACGGGCTGTCGCCCCCGGGAGCGATCAACGGCGTGGAGTGGGCGTCGCACTTCGAGTACCGCGCCTACGCCGGACAGCGGGACCGGGCACTGGCCATGCTGGCGACCCGGAGGGCGGAGCTGCCGACCCTCGGGGAGCCCGGCGGCTGGGGGCCGTGGGCCATGCTGCTGGGCGCAGTCGAGGGTCTCACCGTCCTCGACGAGCTGGACGCGGCGGCCGAGCTGTACCCGCTCGTCCGGTGGTGCCTGGAGCGGACCGACAGCGTGGCGCTCATGCACCCCGACGCCCGGCTCATCGAGCGCACGGCCGGGATGGCCGCCGCCGCCGGCTCACAGTGGGAGGCCGCCGAAGCCCATTTCCGCACCGCCCTCGGGCAGGCGGAGACGCTCCCTCATCGCCCCGAGCAGGCCCACACCCGGCGGTTCTACGCCACCATGCTCCTCCGCCGGGACGGGCCCGGCGACGCCACGCACGCCCGTCAACTGCTCACCGACGCCGGCGCCCTCTACAAAGAGATGGGGATGCTCAGGCACGTGACGCTGACCCGGGCACGGCTCGCCTGAGCGCTCGCTGACCGACAGGCCGGCAGTCAGAGGTGACTTCACGTGCCATGGCGGAACCAGAGCCGCCTCCCCCTCCGCCCCCGCCGATCGTCTACGAGATCCCTCCAGTGCAGGCGGGCGATTCGGGCTACGGCGTGCTTCCGGCTCGCCCGCTCTCGACCCAGCGCCGGGGCAACTCGGATCCCACGCCGGACGCTGAGCCGCCCGACGATGCGGTGCTGGGGGGATGTGATCAGTGCGGCCGGGCGGATGCTCCGCTCGTCTCCTGGCGGGTGCACCTTGCCCTCCCGCATGCCGTGAGTCTCCGGGGGCAATGCATCGCGTGCGCCGGGGATGGAGAAACGCCAGGCGGCCGCTTGTAGCTACTGTTGTGGCATCGCTCGGAAGCGGATCAGCACGACGGTCGATGAGGGTCTCCTGGCAGAGGCGCGTCGGGCTCGAGAGGGCGTGAACGACGCAACCCTGTTCGACGAGGCCCTCACCGCGCTCGTCACCCGGTACCGCTCCGCACGCTACGACGAGGCGTACGCCGCCTACGACGAGCATCCACTCGACGAACCCGACGAGTGGGGCAACCTGGCCTCGTTCCGCGCCGCAGCCGGAACCACGTAATCGACCTCCCCGCTCGGGGCTCAGTCAGGGCCCTACGGACTCGAAGTGTCCTTTGCCGAAGTGGACCATGTCGTGGCCACCATGCCCGCCCAGGATGCGAGCGGCGGCGCCCTTGGTGTCATCACCGGCGGGCACGCTCACGGCGAGACCTCCGGCGAGGAGGTGCTCCTCCAGTCGCAGGAGATGCTCCCGCTCGTCGCCGATCCGCTCCACCAGCCGGTAGATCCGCCCCTTCAAACCGTGGTCCCGGCCCGACACGTCGAGTCGCTCGGCGCCCTTGACACCGCACAGGACGTGGATCCCTTCGCCATCGAACCCGGCGGCGACCAGATCGTCGATCGCCGCGGCTGCAGCGTGCGGCTCATCGATGTGGGCCACGACGCGGTTCTCCGGAACCGTGATGAGCCCCTCGGGCGGCTCAGGGAAGGTGGGCTCCTCGCTTCCTCGATCCCCCACAGAGGCCTCCTTACGGCGAGCTGGGATGTGGGCGGTGAGGTTAACCGGCGCTCAGCCCTCCTCGTACGTCCGCCGGCCGATGACGGCCAGGAGCTCGGTCGGCGTCTGGTCGGACAGGCGGCTCAGCTCGAGCAGCAGGCCGCCGCCGAGGGAGACGAGGCCGGCGACAAAGCCCTGGAAGATCTCGACAACCTCCTCGAGGGAGTCCGCCTCGGCCGAGTAGCTGTTCACGGTGGCGGCCAGCACACTCATGTCGCCGTCGGAGGTGGTCCAGGCGGTGAGGAGGGCGACGGCCCGCCGGAGGTTCTCCCACTCGGCCTCGGTCGCTTCCGCCATGCCCCTCAATCTCGCGCCTCGGCGCCGAGAAATCGGTATCACATCAACCTCATTTGAAACACAAACACCTTGTATAACAAGGGTTGCAACTTTGCCACGGATGTCCACCAACCGGGCGGGCCTCTCCCTTACTGTCCCCTCCAGGCGGGGTTCGGCAGCGGCGTTCAAGGCGGTGGCTCGATGGTTGCGCTGGAACACCCCGACCTCTTCTGCGGGCATGAGACCCAGCTCACCCAGCAGTGCGGCCGGTGCTGGCGATGGTGCTGCCCGGCCTGCTACTCGCCGTGGATGGCACTGGCCTGCACCGCCTGTCGGGTCGAGGCCCAGACGGCGGTACCCGAGGTCGACCTCGCCGGCCTCGAGCTGTTCTTCGCCGACCGGGCCTGAGAAGCGGCGGCCGCCCTCAGGCGCCGGCGCCGGCGTCGTCGTCGAAGGAGTAGTCGGGGTCGAGGGGGTCGAACTTCGGCGGGCGGCGCTCGGCGAAGCTGGCCACCCCTTCGGTGAAGTCGGCGCTGCCGGCGAAGGCCAGCATGGCCGCCACGGATCGGGCCAGTGACTCGTCGAAGTTCCGGGACAGGTCGCCGTAGATCTGGGCCCGCATCGCCGCCATGGAGCGGGGCGAGCAGTTGGCGGCCATGTCGGCGGCGTAGGCCTGGGCCTCGGCCAGCACCGTCTCGGGGTCGCACACCCGGGACACCAGCCCCAGGTCCCTGGCTTCGTCGGCCTCGAAGACCCGGGCCGACATCAGGAGGTCGAGGGCCTTCTCGACCCCGATGAGCCGGGGCAGCAACCACGACGTGCCGTACTCGGCGGGCAGGCCCCGGCGGGCGTAGGCCGTCGTGAACCGGGCGCCCCGGGCGGCGAAGCGGACGTCGCAGTTGAGGGCCTGCGTCAGGCCGATGCCGGCGCAGGCCCCGTTGATGGCGGCGATCAGCGGCTTGCGGATGGTCCGGGGGAAGTCATTGGAGCGCCGGCCCTCCAGCTTCATCGCGCCCCGGTCGGAGATCTTCCCCAGCACGGCGATGTCGGCGCCGGGACAGAAGGTCTTCCCCGCGCCGGTGAGCACGACGACCCGGACGTCGGGGTCGGTGTCGGCCTGCTCCAGCAGGTCGAAGTAGCGCGACTCCATGGCGAAGCTCCAGGCGTTGCGCCGCTCGGGGTTGTTGAGCGTGAGCGTGCAGACGCCGTCGCTGACCTCGGAGAGACACAAAGCGTCGGTCTCGCTCATTCGCCTCCTCGTCGCCTGATGGGCGGAACGCAGCCAATTGTTTCGGTCCCTTGGCTCGGGCGCTCAAGGGACATCCCGCCGCGCTCCGATACGTATATGTGGCAGGTGCCGTCCAACTGATCGGGCTGCTGGCGGTGACGGCGATCATCGCGGGTGTCCGGCGGCACCGGCTGCCGGACCGGCAGTCCCGAGCCGGCGGCGGCGTCGAGCCGTTCTTCCTCATCGCCGCCGGACTGGTGGTGCAGGCGGCCACCAGGGCCGGGACGGTGGCACCCGACCGGACCAGTCTCTCCTGGGTGGCCGTGCTGGCGCTGCTCAGCTATCCCCTCCTCGCCGCCGGCCTGTTGCGCCTGCTCGATACCCGGCTCCCCGACCGGCGCGCCGACGTGCTCGTCCAGGCCGGGCTGGCCGCCACCCTCTTCGGGCTGCTCCTGTGGACGGCCATCGCTCCGGAACGCCACCAGGCCGGCATTCCCACCCTGGTTGCCGCCCTGTCCATCGCCCTGCCGGCTCTGGACATGCTGCTGCTCACGGTCACGGCCCGGCTGCTCTTCCTTCCCGGGGAACGCCTCTTCGTCTACCGGGCGTCGGCCCTGGCCGTCGCCTACCTGCTCGGCGCCCACATCGCCGCCTCCCTGAGCACGGTGAGCGACTGGCGCCTTCCCGTCAACGTCGTGCCGGTCCTGCTGGGCTGCTCGTTCGTCTTCTGGGCTCTGGGCGCGTTGCACCCCAGCATGCGGGACCTCGACGAGCCCCTGGCCGGCGATCCGCCCACCTTCTCCTCTGGACATTTCATCCTCATCGAGATGGCCATGCTGGCCGCCCCCGCCGTCGTCGCCCTCCAGCAGCAGCGGCACGCCGTCATCCCGCCCGCCACCGCCCTCGGACTGGGCATCCTCTCCTTCGTCCTGGCCGCCTACGTGGGCAGCCTGCTCTGGCACCGCTCGGGCATCGAGCACCGGGCCCACCATGACGCCCTCACCGGCCTGCCCAACCGGAGCCTGTTTGCCGACCGGCTGAATCGGGCCCTGGCCCATGCCCGCCGCAACGACCTGCCCGTCGCCGTCATGTTCGTCGACCTCGATCGGTTCAAGGAGGTCAACGACAGCTTCGGTCACCGAGCCGGAGACGAGCTGCTGCGCCAGGCGGCCGGCAGGCTCGTGTCCTGCGTCCGGGACGAGGACACCGTGGCCCGGCTCGGCGGCGACGAGTTCGCCCTCCTCATGCCGCACATCTCGGGGATCGACGGCGCCGTACGGATCGCCGAGCGACTGCTGGCCGCCTTCGGCGCGCCGATGGTGGTGGCTGAGGAGCAGGTGCTCATCACCCCGAGCATCGGGATCAGCCTCTACCCCCAGGACGGGACGGACCTCGAGCACCTGGTCGAGGGCGCCGACGCCGCCATGTACCGGGCCAAGGAGCGAGGGCGCAACACCTACGAGATCTTCAGCCCCGCCCTGCGCACCCAGGCCCACGACCGCCTGGCCCTCGAGGCCGCACTGCACCACGCCCTCGAGCACGACGAGCTCATCCTGCACTACCAGCCGAGGATCGATCTCGGCACCGGCGCCATCACCGGCGCCGAGGCGCTCGTGCGCTGGAACCACCCGGAGCGCGGGCTGCTGTTCCCCGGCCATTTCGTTCCTGCGGCCGAGCGCAGCGGCCAGGTCATCGCCCTGGGCGAGTTCGTGATCGCGGCCGCCTGCGAACAGCTCGGTGTGTGGCGGGCCCAAGGGCTCCCGCCGCTCACCGTGTCGGTGAACATCTCCGCTCGCCAGCTCCGCCACGGGCTGGTCGACTTCGTCGCCGCCGCCCTGCGCCTCACCGCGCTCGATCCCCAGCGCCTCGAGCTGGAGCTGACCGAGAGCGCGGCGCTGGAGAGCATCGACCTGACCGTCACCGAACTCGAGGCGCTGAGAGCCATGGGGGTCGCCTGCTCCATCGACGACTTCGGCACCGGATACTGCGGCCTCACCTACCTGAGCCGGCTGCCCATCGACGGCCTCAAGATCGACAAGTCCTTCATCCACGCCATGTCCAGCGCGGCCGACCCCATCGTCACCTCCATCGTCGCCCTGGGCCATAGCCTTGGCCTCAAGGTCACCGCCGAGGGCGTCGAAACCGCCGAGCAGCTGCGCTACCTCGTCGAGCGCGGGTGCGACGAGGTCCAGGGTTACCTGTTCAGCAAGCCCGTGCCCGCCGAGGAGTTCGCCCGGCTCGTCCTGGGTCACGACGCCCGAGACCGGGCTGGGGGCGTCGTCCGGCTGATGCCTGCCGTCTAGCGTGGCCGGGCGAGAGGAGGCCGTATGGAGCCTGAGACGCTCGTGGCCCGGGGCGCCGAGTTCCTCACCCCACCCGTCGAGTACCAGTGGGAGGTGCGGGCCTTCTTCACCGACCCCGACGGGCATCTGTTCGAGATCAGCGAATCGAGGAGCTGAACCAGCGATGGCCGCCTTCGGTCTGGTCCACGGCGCCTGGCACGGCGGCTGGTGCTGGGATCTCCTGGCCGCCGAGCTCGAGCGCCTCGGCCACGCCGCGGTGGCCGTCGACCTGCCCTGCGACGACTGGGACGCCGGCCTCGAGGACAACGCCGCCGTGGTCACGGCCGCCCTCGACGGCGCCGGGCCCGACACCGTCCTGGTCGGCCACTCCATGGGCGGGATCACCATCCCCGTCGTGGCGGCCCGCCGGCCGGTGGCCCGCCTCGTCTTCCTGTGCGCCCTGGTCCCCGAGCCCGGCCGCAGTCTCCAGGAGACGTTGTCGGGCGGCGCCAGAATGAGCACCCCGGAATGGGATTCGCTGCGCCAGCGCCACGTCGTCCACGACGACGGGTCGGTCTCCTGGACGCAAGAGGCGGCCATCGACGCCTTCTACCACGACTGCCCCGACGAGCTGGGCCGCTGGGCCGCGGCCCGCCTGCGCCGCCAGGTGTGGACCACCACCCGGGAGCCGTGCCCCCTGGAGCGCTGGCCGGAGGTGGACTCCAGCTACGTCCTCTGCACCGGGGACAAGGCCTTCGTGCCGGAATGGTCGCGGCACGTGGCCCGGGAGCGCCTGGGCGTCGAGGCCATCGAGCTGGCCGGCGGACACTCCCCCATGCTGTCCCGGCCCCGGGAGCTGGCCGAGGTGCTGATCCGCCTGGCCCCTTGAGCGCCGCCGGCGACATCGGCTCTCAGGTGCGGTTCTTCATGTCGGCGTTGGGCCGGGCATCGGCCAACAGCTTTCGCATCACGGCGTCGACGGCATGGGGGTCCGCCACCGGCTCGGCCGACGGGCCCTGGTGCCACCCCTCGCTGACGGCGAGCAGGTGACCTGACACCTCGAAGACCCGCTCGGTGACGCCGGCGGACTGCGTCGAGGCCAGCCACACGCACACCGGAGCCACCCATTTGGGGTCCCAGTTGGCCAGCGTCTCCTCGGGCAGGCCGAGGTCGTCGGTGAGGCGGGTGAGCGCCCCGGGGGCGATGGCGTTGACCGTCACCCCGTAGCGCCCCAGCTCCCGGGCCGCGATCACGGTGAACCCGGCGATGCCGGCCTTGGCCGCCCCGTAGTTCGTCTGGCCCGGGTTGCCGTAGATGCCCGACACCGAGGAGGTGTTGATGATGCGGGCGTCGTTGGTCTCCCCCGCCTTGGCCCGGTCCCGCCAGTAGGAGGCGGCGTGGCGGGAGGGGGCGAAGGTGCCCTTCAGGTGCACCTTGATGACGGAGTCCCACTCCTCCTCGCTCATGTTGACCAGCATCCGGTCGCGCAGGATGCCGGCGTTGTTGACCACCACATCGAGGCCGCCGAAGACCTCGACGGCCTGTCCGATGAGGCGCTCGGCCCCGTCCCAGGTGGAGATGTCGTCGGTGTTGGCCACGGCCGCCCCGCCGGCGGCGGTGATCTCGTCGACCACCTCCTGGGCCGGGCCGGCGTCGGTGCCGGAACCGTCCCGGCTGCCGCCCAGGTCGTTCACCACCACCGAGGCGCCCTCGGCGGCCAGGGCCAGGGCGTACTCCCGCCCGATGCCCCGGCCGGCGCCGGTCACCACGCACATCCGGCCCTCGCACAACAGCTCGTCCACGCCCGCCGCCTCCTGATTCGTGCGCTGCGTTGATTGACCGCTCAGTCTAGTGACAAACCGCCCACAACTGATAAAGTCACTGAGTGACACAATTACGGGTGGCGTCGGGCCGCGCCCCGGGCGGGGAACAGCCGCCGGCCGTCGAGGTGCTCGGGCTGTCGAAGCACTACGGCCCCGTGGAAGCGGTGCGCACCGTCACCTTCCAGGTCGCCCCCCGGGAGGTGTTCGCCTTCCTCGGTCCCAACGGAGCGGGGAAGTCCACCACCATCCGCATGCTCTGCACCCTCACCCGCCCGACCGCGGGGCAGGCCCGGGTGGCCGGCTACGACGTGGCCCGCCAGCCCCGGGCGGTCCGGCGCAGCATCGGCCTCGTGTTCCAGGACCAGACGCTCGACGAGCAGCTGACGGCGGAGGAGAACCTCCGCTTCCACGCCGTGCTCTACGGCGTGCCCGGCGACCAGGTCCAACCCCGCATCGACCGGGTCCTCGAACTGGTGGACCTCACCGGCCGGCGCCGCGACCTCGTCTCCACCTACTCGGGGGGCATGGCCCGGCGCCTGGAGATCGCCCGGGCCCTCCTGCACACCCCTGACGTCCTGTTCCTGGACGAGCCCACCGTGGGCCTCGACCCTCAGACCCGGACCCGGATGTGGGAGGACGTGCTGCGCCTCCGGGACGAGGAGGGGGCGGCCGTCTTCTTCACCACCCACTACATGGACGAGGCCGAGTACGCCGACCGGATCGCCATCATCGACCACGGCGCCATCGTGGCCCTCGACACCCCGGCCGCCCTCAAGGCGGCGGTGGGGGCGGACACCGTGCACCTGCGGACGGCCGACGACGCCACCGCCGTCGCCCGCCTGCGGGCCGCCGGCTACGACGTGTCCCGGGGGGCGCCCACGAGCGCCGGGGTGGCCTCCGTGGACGACGGGTTGACCGTGTCCGTGGCCGACGGGGAACGCGCCGTGGGCGCCCTGGTGGTGGCCGCCGGCGTGAGTGTGGAGCGGGTCCGGGTCCACACCCCCAACCTCGACGACGTCTTCCTCCACTTCACCGGGCGCCAGATCCGGGAGCAGGCGGCCGAGGGCCACACCCTCCTGCGCCGCTTCGCCGCCGCCCGGAGACGCTGACCATGGGCACCGACATCGCCCTGCGCCTGCCCGACGAGGGCCGCACCATCGTCATGGTGTGGCAGCGGGAGCTGCTGCGCTTCGTGCGGGCCAAGGTCCGCATCGCCACCAACTTCGTCCAGCCCGTGCTCTTCCTCCTCGTGCTCGGATCGGGGCTGGGCCCGCTGGTGGGCGCCACCGGCGGCCTCGACTTCAAGCAGTTCGTCTTCCCCGGCGTCGTGGCCATGGGGGTGGTCACCACCGCCATGTTCAGCGCCGTGTCGATCCTGTGGGACCGGGAGTTCGGCTTCCTGCGGGAGATGCTCGTCGCCCCCGTCACCCGCACCGCCCTGGTGCTGGGCAAGGCCGCCGGCGGGGCCACGGTGGCCACCCTCCAGGGCAGCGTGATGCTGGCCCTGGCTCCGGTGGTCCACGTCCGCCTGACCGCCGGGGTCATCCTCGGCGTGCTCGGCTCGTCGCTGCTCATGGCCTTCGCCATGACCGCCTTCGGCACATTCGTGGCCAGCCGCATGCAGAAGCTGGAGAGCTTCGCCGTGGTGATGCAGTTCTTCATGTTGCCGATGCTGTTCCTCTCCGGGGCCCTGTTCCCGCTGGGCGACCTGCCCGGCTGGCTGCGCGTCCTGACCCGGCTCGACCCGCTGACCTATGCCGTGGACCCCTTGCGCCGGGCGGTGTTCTCGGCCCAGGACGTGCCCCCCGAGGCTCTGGAGCGCTTCCCGGTGGGCGTGGACATCTTCGGCTGGACCCTGCCCGTGGTCGCCGAGGTGGCGGTGGTGGCCGCCTTCGCCGGCGTCTTCCTGACCCTCGCCGTCCGCTCGCTGGGCCGCCCTGACTGATCCTGCGGTCCGGCGCAGTCGACACGGCAAGGAATTGCTCGCGAGGTCAGACCCGCGATCAGGGCGGCGGCCTGCTCCGTACCCGGATGGTGGCCGGCCACTTGGGGGGTGGCCCGGGCCTGGGCTCGACCGGTTCGTCGGGGGGTATCCATTCCCAGGTGCCGGGCCCGCCCCGGTAGCGGTACCCCAGACAGGATTTCTGGTAGTGGTGCCAGGGACAGAGGCGGGCCATGTTGGCCAGGCTGGTGTCGCGGGTGGCGGCCCACGGATCGCGGTGGTCCCGTTGGAGGTTCCGGCGGGCGTCGCAGTGCGGCACGATGCATGTCGGGTCGCGGGCGTCGAGGGCGGTGCGCAGGTGGGCGGGGATGGTGCGCCCGCCGTGGGCCACGGCGGTGATGTCCACCCCTTTGGTGACCAGCACCTTGAGGATGCAGTCGGTCGCCATCCGCCGGGCCAGCGCCACCGGGATCGGCCCCAGCCCAGGGATCTCACACTTCTCCCCCAACACCGGGTACCCCCGCATGAGCGCCTCGTAATCCACCATCACGTGCACCATCGCCACCGGCGCCCCCGCCCCACCGGTCCCATCGATCGCGCCGGCGCCGCCTGGGGCGGTACGGGCCAGGTCCACCAAGGCGTCGGCCCGGTGGGCCCCGGGATTCTCGAACCACCGGCCCCGCAGCGCCTCCAGGACGATCTCGTCCCGGCGGGCGTCGACCGCCGCGAGCAGCGACGCCCCCTCGTCGGGTGTCAGCCGCGCCGCCAGGCACGGCGCCATCCCGATCCATCCACGACCGCAGATACCGGCCCTTGCGGATCCGCCGGTGCCGATCCTCCTCATCGGTGATCACCGATGCCTTCACCTGGGCGCACTCATCCCGCAGCCCCGACAACGTGAGCTTCCCCGCCGCCTCCACCAGCTGCGGCTGCGCCTCGGGCACCTCGCCGGCAGCGTCCACGATGGCCTTGGCCTGCAGCTCCGAGAGCCGCCCACCCCGGTAGGCCGCGTCCACCACCGGCAGCCCGTCGAGCTGACGGGCCATCTCCACCGCCGCGATCGCCGACCCCGCCGGCACCCCCGCCTTGTCCGCCATCCACTCCGCCGCCGAACGGAACCCCTCCCGGCGCCACCGCTCCCCCCGCGCCACCGCCCGGGTCGCCAGCACCCGCACCGCGGCCGCGACCTTCTCGACCTCCACCGCGAACTCCACCAGCCCCGCCGCAACCTCAGGGTCCAGCCGCTTGACGTCCAGCTCCCCCGCCAGCGCCCGCAGACTTCCCAGCACGTCGACCTCATTGTCGAACATGCCGAGATCATAAAGACGGGGTATGACAGTAACCCTTTGTCCGAGAAGGGTTCCCCAAAGAAATCTCAGAAATCTTCCAAGCGAAGCGTTCCGTCTCCCGAGCCGGGAGCCGATCAGCCGGCCATCACGATGATGGCGTCGCGGTCGCCGGTGGAGGTCGAATCCCGTCCGGCGAGGGCGCCACTGGTGCTGCCCACCAGGCGGGCGCCGGTGTCGTCGACGGCCACGGCGTAGGCCATGTCCGTCCTCTCGGTGCCGAACTGGTGGGTCCGGACCTCTCGCCCGCCGGCGTAGCGGCGGACGAAGATGTCGGTGCCGCCGGCGGTGCGCTGGCCGGGGAGTTCGCGTTCGGTGCTCCCGACGACGTGGGTCCGGCCGGCCCGGTCGATGGCCACGCCCCAGGCAGCATCGGTGCTGGTGGTCCCGAACTGGTTGGTCCACCGGGTGGCGCCGGCGCCGTCGAAGGAACGCAGGAAGGCGTCGGTGCCCCCGGCCCAGGTCTGGCCGGGAAGGGCCTGGTCGGCGCTGCCCGCCACCACCGCGTTGCCGCCGGCGTCGACGGCCACCGCCACCCCGAAATCGTCGGCGGGGCTGCCGAACTGGCGGGTCCACCCCTCCCGGCCGGTGCTGTCGTACTGGCGCAGGTAGGCGTCGAACCCACCCGCCGAGGTCTCCCCGGGCAGGACCAGGTCGGTGCTCCCCACCACCAGCACATTCCCCGACGGGTCCAGGGCGACACCGTGGCCGCCCTCGTCGCCCGGGGTGCCGAACTGGGCCGCCCACACCTGGTTCCCGGCGGCGTCGTAGCGGGCCACGAAGGCATCGAACCCACCGGCCGGGGCCTGCCCCGGCAAAGCGGCCCGGGTCGTCCCCACCACGTAGGCGCCGCCGGCCGGGTCGATCGCCACTCCCCACGCGCCCTCGCCTCCGCCACCGCCGAACTGGCGGGTCCAGACCTCGGTGCCGGCGGGGTCGTACCGGCGCACGAAGGCGTCATAGCCACCGGCCGAGCGCTGCCCGGGCAGTGACCCCCACGTCTCCCCCACCACATAGGCGTTGCCCACCCCATCGGCGGCCACCGCCCGGGCGAAATCCCGCTCCGCGCTGCCGAACTGGCGGGTCCACACCTCCCGGCCGGCGGCGTCGTACTTGCGGACAAAGGCATCCACCATCCCCGCCGACCGCTGCCCCGCCAGAGTGCCGAACGTCCACCCCGCCACGTAGGCGTTACCGGCGCCATCCAGCGCCACCCCCAGAGCCTCGTCCGCCACCCGGGTGCCGAACTGGCGGGCCCAACCGCCGCTCTCCTTCTCGGCCGCCGTCACCGGGGACACCGGGACGACCACCAGCAGAACGGCGGCGACAGCCGCCGACGCCGTGATCTTCAGGATGTTCGTGCCCTTGACCCTCATCGGAGCTCCCTCCTTCTTTCGTCCGGACATCTGCGGCCGGCGCGGGTTCTCCGTAGGGCAAGGTTCGTATGCCCTTGCCCCCGTCACCGCCTCGTTCCGCACACGGCGATTGCGACTGCCGTGACAGTTCGCTTACCGGGGTCCCGCGCTCAGCCTGCGCCCCCACACATGCAGGCCCCTTGCGCCGGCCTTGCGGGTCCCGAGCCCGTCACTCGGACGCCCGCCTGGCCAGCCCGACTGAGCGTCCCGCCGCTCAGTGCTCCTGGCTGAAGATGGACAGGACGCCCGTCCAGTTCATGGGCTGCACCTCGCCGCCCAACTTGGCGATCTCCATCGCCGAGTACATGCCCAGGAGCGGCGTCCGGGTGCCGACCGTCCGCTGGATCTCGGCCCCCTCCTCCTCGTCGATGCCCATCATCATGCTGGTCCGCCCGCCGCAGTCGACGTACAGGGCCAGGATGGGCTCGCGGTCGCCGATCCGCTCGTAGAGCTGGTTGACCTTGTCCTCCATGTAGTCGAAGTCGACGCTGCGCCGCATGAGCTGGAACTCGGTCCCCGCCTTCAGGTCGTTCTCGTAGGTGATGAGCCCGCCCCGCGCCTCGTCGACGGACTTGATGGCGCGGTTCTGGTAGTCCTCCTCGTTGTAGGTTCCGAACTTCTCGCCCCGGTTGATCCCGAAGGTGACGAAGAGCGGGTAATCCTCCGACGCCTTTCCCGAGGAGCCCCCGAGGAGCTCGGCCACCTTGTCGATGGCCCGCACGCCGTCGATCTCGAGGACGGTGTCGCCGTCGACCTTGGTCACGGTGTGGTAGCCGCTGGCCGGCTTGCAGCCGTGCATGATCACGGTGTCCATGCGCACACCGCCGGAGAGCACGAGGGCCAGGGCGGCGCCCTGCTCGATCCGGTCGTCGAACCACTGGTGGCCGGTGTCGAATTCCGTCCCCCCGAACATCCCGATCCCCGCCATGGCCGGCCAGGTGCCGAGACCGAAGCCCATCCCCTCCAGCAGGGGCGTGGCCATGTTGAGCGACATGCCGACCGTTACCATCTCCTTGATGGCGTAGTACATGAGGAAGAGGTTGGGGT
>JBOGFE010000241.1:0-2855 GCA_050741935.1 Acidimicrobiia bacterium
GCCCTCGTCCAGGAGGCGGGCCCATTCCGTGGCCGCGGGGGCGTGGTTGTCGTCGTCGGCGTCGAGGACGGCGTAGAGCGCCGAGGTGTCCACGAACACCGTCATGCGGAGAAGGCGTCGGCGACGGCGTCGTCGTGGTCCTCGCTCGTCCGGCCGGCGTGTCCGCTCCGGAAGCGACCGGCCACGTCCCGGGCCCGCTGCCGCCGCCCGGGGGTCGGGTCGGCGAGGAGGGCGTCCACGGCCTGGCGGAGCAGCGCCGCCAGGGAGACTCCCCGCCGCCGGGCGAGCGCCCTGAGCGCCTCCATCTGTTCGTCGTCCAGGGAGATCTGGGTCCGTATCACTGATCACATGATAACAGATTTAGGTATCATGCTGTCACGGTCGATGCGCTTCATCGAGGTGCGGTAAAGCCGTACCTTTTGGAGGCCGTTCTGCAGTAGCCCACCCCCGCCGGGATCCCGTCGCCTTCAGTAATGACGAGCTGGCTGCCAACGTCGGTGCCGTTCACCACCCGCCCCGGCCGCTGGCGTCGTGACCGCCACGGCGTAGCCGCCCGCCGGCCCGACCGGCCGGCCTGTGCCACCATCACGGCGTGGGGGAGACACGACCGACGCTCCGAACGTGCCGCGGCACATGGGCGCAGTCGGGACAAATCGGTCTAAAGGTTCGGCCGCGGTAGTCCGATCATCAGTTGACCATGGAAGCCACGACGGCGGTGCCATGGGGAGAGGACGTACCGTGAGCAACAATCTGGTCTGCGCAGCCTGCGGACATCTGGCTGAGTCCGCGAGAGCCCTGTACCTCCACGGTGTGAACTCGCACGCCCAGTACCAAACCATTGATCCGTCGGATCACGAACGGCCCAGGACGCTTCGGGACAAGCGGGCAGCCAAGCAGCAGCAGGAGTCCCGGCAGCAGGAGCAGTTGGTGTGTCCGCACTGCCAGACGAAGGGATCGGTGAGCGCGAGCCGCGTGATCCGCAAGAAGGGCATCAGTGGCGGCAAGGCGACTGGCGCCCTTCTGACCGGCGGTGTTTCCCTGCTCGTGACAGGACTCGCTCGGAAAGAGGCCGCGACCGAGGCGAGCTGTCGCAACTGCGGGATGACCTGGGTCATCTGACACCCGCCCACGATGTCGTGGGCACCAGCACTCTCCGAAATCCCCGCCGCCGGCGATGCCCCGTCGTAGGGTCGCCTGACGAGCTCACCTCGAACGCTGGGAGCTGAGTGTGATGCCAGGCGGTTCCTTCGGAGGCGGACGGTGAGATGCCTACGCCCGACCACCGTGGTCGTGGCCTTGGGGTTGCTGGCGGGCGCCCTGTCGGCGGCGCCGTCGTCAGCCACGGGGATACCCGTCGCCGCCCCCGACCCGCCCGGGCCCTCGCCCCTCACCGGCCTGCCCGGTGATCCGCCCGTCCGCCCGGCGCTGATCGTCAAGATCGACAACGCCCCCCGGGCCCGGCCCCAGGTGGGGCTCAACCAGGCCGACGTGGTCTTCGAGGAGCTGGTGGAGGGCGGGATCACCCGCTTCGCCGCCGTGTTCCACTCCCAGGACTCCGACCCGGTGGGGCCGGTGCGCTCGGCCCGTTCCACCGACATCGGACTGGCCAGCGCCCTGCACCGGCCGCTGTTCGCCTACTCCGGCGCCAATGCCGTCTTCGAGGAGCAGGTCCGCCAGGCGCCGCTCGTCGACGTGGGGGTGAAGGCCGCCCCCGACCGCTACTACCGGGAGGGTTCCCGGCGGGCGCCCTCCAACCTGTTCAGCCGCACCCCGGCGCTGTTCCAGCTCGCCCCGCCCGACGCCGTCGCCCCGCCCGCCCTGTTCACCTACCGGGCCCCCGGGGAGCCGCCCGCCGGCGCCTCCATGGCCACCGCCTCGCGGGTGACCATCGGCTTCGCCAAAGCCGTCGACTGGGACTGGGACGCTGCCGTCGGCGGCTGGTGGCGGACCCAGGGCGGCCGCCACCACGCCGACTCCGCCGGACGGGTGGTGGCCCCCGCCAACGTCGTCGTCCAGTTCGTCGAGTACCGCGACACCGGCCTGCGGGACGCGTCGGGGGCGCCCGTCCCCGAAGCCCAGATCGTGGGCGAGGGTGACGCCTGGGTCCTTTCCGGCGGGCACCTCGTCCCCGCCCGCTGGTCGAAGCCGACCGCCGATGCCGTCACCCGCTACGCCGACGGCGCCGGTGCCGAGGTCCTCCTCGCCCCGGGGCGGACGTGGGTCGAGCTCGCCCCGACCGGTAGCGCCAGCCACACCCCCTGACGCCGGGCCGAGCGCCGGTGCGGACGCCCCGCCCCTAGGTCTCGTCGAAGAGCGCCTCGCCCCGCCGCAGCCGGGTGGCGATGCTCACCACCTGGGCCAGCTCCCGGCGGGTGGGGGTGTGGGCGGCCAGGAACCGGGCTGTGCCGGTGAGGATCAGGGCGCCCTCCTCCGAGCCGGCGGGCCAGGCGCCGAACTGGCGGACGGCGGCCTCGTAGGTCTGGAACCAGTGGAAGGCGGCGTCCTCGGTGAGGAGGGCCCGGCCGAGGGCGGCGATGACGCGGGCGGGGTCGCCGCCGGCGAGATACCGGTAGACGAGGGCGCCGGCTTCGTCGACCTGGCCTTCGCGGTCCCAGCAGGCCTGCAGGCCGTCGAGGTCGACGGGCCCGGCGGCGCCGTCCGTCGGCCCCGGCGCCGGCAGGCGGGCGGCGGGGATGTTGAGGAACCGGTCGAGGTAGATGCGCAGCGCCCCGTGGTAGACGCCCCGGACCAGCTCGGGCGACGGCGAGCGCACCAGCGCCTGGTGCAGGGCGTTGGCGGCGGTGAAGGCGTGGTGGACCTCGTCCCAGTCGCCGTGGTCGTTCTGGGTGTGGAAG
>JBOGFE010000242.1:0-6051 GCA_050741935.1 Acidimicrobiia bacterium
CTGGGCGTGGAGCTCACCCCCCGGTACTTCCGGGAGGCCAAGCGCAAGCGCCAGGAGGTCTTCGAGCACGTGGGCTCGGTCCAGGACTGGACCGAGCTGGCCATCGTCAACACCCTCACCGACCGGATGGGCGTGTTCGTGTTCAAGGACATGGAGGAGTGCTCCTACCGTCCCTGGGCCTCGGTCTCGGCCTCGGTGGCCCGTGACGAGGTGGGCCACACCGCCCTCGGCTACTCCAACCTGCGGGACCAGATCCTCAACCACGGGAAGCTCGACGAGGCCCAGAAGTACCTGGACAAGTGGTACCCCATGTCGCTGGACATGTTCGGGCGGTCGGGATCCGAGCGCCAGTGGCGTTACGTGGCCTGGGGGATCAAGCGCTCGGGGAACGAGGAGCTGCGCCGCAACTACGTGGCCGAGGTCAACCCGCTGCTGTCCCAGCTGGGCCTCGAACCCCCCGACTACCTGTACAACCGCCATTTCGTGTAGGGCCCGGTGGGCGGGCGGGGACCTGATCGGAGGAACACGATGAGCGTCGGATGGCAGGACCTCGACTCCCTGGTGGACGCCCTGCGGGACGCCAACCCGCGCGTCGACCCCCGCGCCCTGGACGACAAGCAGTTGAAGGACCTGGCCGAGCAGCTCGACGGGTTCGACCCCGGTGGCGCCACGCCCGGCCCGGGTGACTTCGAGGCCATGCGGGCCATGTGGCACTGGGGTGTCTGAGGAGATGCCGGTTCCGACCGTGACCGTGCCCGGTATCGACGAGGGCTGGATCCGGGCCGTGCTCTTCGACCACGGCATCGACGACTGGGTGGATCTCGGCCCCGACCCGTTGCGCCGCCGCTACGCCGGGGACACCTACGCCCAGCAGATGTCGGCCGCCTACCAGTCCTGGAAGTGGCTGACCGACCGCCTGGGCGCCGACATCGACGAGCCCACTCCCGTCGAGCCCGCCGGACCGCTCGCCGCCGCGCTGGGCGCCGGCGACTGGACGGAGCTCATGGCCGTGCTGCTGACTGTGGGCCGGGCCCAGTCGCTCCTCTTCGCCGAGATCGCCCGCCAAGGCGACGACAACACCCGGCGGAACTTCGACCGGCCCGCCCGGGATTGCGCCGGCCACGCCGCCCTCGGCTACCTGGAGCTGCGACGGGGCGCCTTCACCGACCCTGATCGGGCCCGGGAGTGCCTGGCCCGGCTGGTGCCGGCCACCCGTGCTTGGCTGGACACGATCGACGCCGCCGCCGCCGACCGGTGGTCGGCCGGCGTCCAGCCCCTGCTCGACAGCCTCGGCCTCTAGCCCGGGCTGAGCTCCAGCTCCATGAAGCAGGCCGCACCCTCGAGGCCGACCATGGCCGACTCCGAGCCCTCGAACACCTTGACGTCGACAAAGCCCAAGGACCGGTACAGGGCGTGGGCCTCGGTCATGAAGCGCAGTGACTCCAGCCGGACCGTCCGGTAGCCCTCGGCCCGGGCGTCCTCCACCAGCCGCTGCAGCAGGGCCCGGGCCACCCCCCGCCCCCGGGCCTCGGGCCGGACGTACATCCGCTTGACCTCGGCGATGGCCGCGTCGACCGGCTTGAGCGTGGCGACGCCGATGCCCTCCCCGCCGGCCCGGGCCAGGAGCAGCCGCCCGCCGGGGCCGACCAGCTTGGGCAGCTCGAGGCGGAACTCCTCGTGAGCCCGTTCCAGGTCGTCCTCGCCGAAGCGGAGCCCGAGGTCGGCCTCGAGACGACCCATCACCCACAGGCCGTACTCCCGGAAGAGCGGCTCCACCAGGGGGGCGAAGTCAGCCTCGGTCAGCTGGTCGATGGAGAACCCGTCCGAGAACACGCCTCCAGCTTGTCAGCTGGCGAAGCCGCGGGCGATGGCGAGGACACTGCCCACTCCGGCCAGCAGCAGGGTCGCCGGATGGGCGACGGCCTCCGGCAGGCGGCCCACCAGGGCGGCGCCGGCGGCGATCCCCACCCCATAGCCGGCCAGGACCGCGACCGGCAGCTGGTCGGGCCAGCCGAGGGAGACGAGGGTGACCACGTTGATGCCGAGGAAGACCACCTGCATGGTGGGGCGGGCCATGCCCGCCGGCCAGCGGGCGTGGAGGGCGAAGATGACGACGGCCGGGCCGCTGAGCCCGGCGGCGGCGTTCATCCCCCCGCTGACCGCACCGATCGCCACTGTGCCGGCCCGGCTGGTCACCCCCGGCAGCTCGCGGCCGAGGGCGAGGGCGACCACCGCCACCAGGCAGATGACACCCGCCGCCACGGTGGCCGGCCCGGGGTCGGCGTTGCGGAGGAGGTAGCCGAGGGGAACGGCCACGGCCACCGCCGGAGCCAGCAGGAGCCCGGCGGCCCGCAGGTCCGAGCCCCGGTGCTCGCGGGCAAGCAGCGCCACGTTGACCAGCAGGGACAGCAGCACGTTGATCTGCACGCCCGTGGGCGCCTGGTAGGCGGCGACGAGGAAGGGGCCGCTGACGAGGGAGAAACCGAATCCGGTGGCGGTCTGCACCGCCGCCCCCAGCGCCACGGCCACCGCCGCCAGCACCGAGGCCATCAGGCGGCCATCCGTGCGTCGCCGCCTTCGTTAGCACTTTCTTGCATTACTGCGAAGTTCGTTGTACTTATGGCGCGACGAGAGGGGGCACCATGAGCCACCAGCAGGACGCCCAGTTCCTCACGGGCCTCGCCTGGCGCGACACGATGCCGGGCCGCCCGCCGACGCTGCACGTCACCGCCGTCTGGGTCACTCCGACCGCCGGCTACGAGCTCGAGCTCGTGCCGCATCCACCCGGGATCAACCCCGAGATCGTCCTGGTCGAGCTGATTGAGAGGAAGCCGATCGGGTTCACGCTTCCGGTGGTCACGCGGGTGGTCACCCCCTATCACGCCCCGGCCGGGGAGCCGGTCAAGGAGGTGACCATCCTCCCCAACGGGCCGTCGCTGCCCGTCCTCGAGGTCACGTCGGAGGACGAGACGCCGCCGGCGGCCGAACAGATCACCGGCGGGGGCCTCTTCCCGCTGGCCAACCACTACGAGCTGTACGGCGACGGCCTCACGGTGGTCTACAGCACCACGTCGATCGACGGCACGCCGACGCTCTCCTACAACGGTCGCACCTACGTCGGCGACGACCTCCGCGTCGAGGAGAGCGCGCTCGGAAACCTGGTGACGGTACTGCTGGGGCGGGACACCGAGGGGATCTCCTTCTTCACCCTCGTCGCGTCTCCCGTCCGCTTCACCGAGGACGATCGCGAGTTCCCGGTCTCCACGCTCGGCATCACCACGCTCTACCGGATCCCCTACCCTCCCCACTTCGCCTGGGGCCAGCTGCTCAAGTACAAGCACACCGCGCTGGACGGCAAGGCAACGATCATCAACCCCTAGGCGGGCCCTCACACGCGGCCGTCGAGGTCGAGCGGTTGCAGGAAGGCGGGTGGCACCTGGCTGGTCAGCCACCCGCCGTCCGGTGCCGGGTAGAACTCGTGGCCCTCGGCATGCATCGCCCCGCTCTCGACGGCGAGGACGAAGGAGCACCCGTAGCCGGTACCGAGGGCGACGGCGGTGGCCGCGTCGGCCGTCAGGTGGACGTGGGCCGAGTCCGCGGGCCGCAGCCCGGCGGCCATCACGTCACCCAGCGAGGTCCAGGCCGTGGCGTGATAGAGGATCGCCGGCGGCGGCACGGGCACCGGGGGCTCGTCCGGGGTGGTCATTCCGGGAGAGCCTAGGAGGGAGCGCCGGTCAGCTCGTAGACGACGAGCTCCACGTCCTCTCCGTCCTCCTGGCCGGCCCGCTCGCCGCACGGGTACAAGCCCGCCTTCTCGATGACCCGCCGGCTGGCAACTTGGTCGACGAGGGTCTCGGCTGTGATCCGCTCCACGCCCACCTCGCCGAAGAGGTGGCCCACCAGCGCGCCGAGTGCCTCGCTGGCGTAGCCCTGGCCCCAGGAGGGCTCCACCACGGAGTACCCGACCTGGGCTGTCGTCCGATCCGCGTCGAGGAAGTAGCCGATCTCCCCGATGACGGCCCCGTCCTCCCGCACGCGGTCAGTCTGACCGCGCTGTCCTCTGGGCGCTGGCGGGTCAGAACGGGACGCGGATCCAGTCGTAGAGGTAGAGGCCGACCAGGGTGGCGGCGGTGAAGGCGGCGTGGGGGAGGGCGAGGCCCACGGCGAAGATGGCGGCGCGGACCCGGCGGGGGACGACCTGGGCGACGGGGCTCGCGGCCAGGCCGGCGCCGTTGGGATGGGCGGCGGCGCCGGATGGGGAGACGAGCACCTTGGCGGGGCGGAGGGCGGCGACGGCCGGTGCCGGGTCCAGCTCCCGCCAGCCGAAGTGCTCGAGGACCCGCAGGGCCTCGACGGTGAAGAAGATGATCCCGCCCAGCATCACCCCGGTGGTGACGAAGTGCAGCCACGGGATGTTGAACACCAGCCAGTGGCCGGCCTGGTGGTAGCGGTTGGTGTCGGCCCACTCGATGATGGCCCCTTCGACGATCACGTTGCCGGCGAAGACGGCGGGGAAGATCACCAGGTAGCGCCAGGCGCCCAGCGTCCGGCGCAGGGGAGCCTCCAGGTACTTGAGCCAGACGAAGGCGCCGATCCCGAAGAAGGCTCCGTAGGACAGCGGGGCCCACAGCCCTTCGGGGCGGCTGCCCCAGGTGGCGATCCGGATGGTGTCGGGGTGGAAGTCCATCCGCCAGATCTCGGGGCCGGCCAGCACCCAGTCGTGCGTCCAGCTCAGGGTGGCGCCCAGGTAGACGCCGAGCAGCAGCGTGTGGCGGGTGCGCGTCCACACCAACCAGAGCCCGCCGAGCCACGCCGCCAGGAAGAACAGCTCCACCAGCCGGACGGCCACCATGGGACACTCCCTTTCGGCCCGCACCTAGCTGCGGGCGCAGACGAACCTGTCGTTGCCGAGCGGGGACTCGATGGCGCCCTTGCCGATCCTGATGGGCACCATGCAGCGGTTGACCCGGCCGTGGCCGCCCTGGTTGAAGGTGATGGGCGGCACCAGCCCGCCCAGCGTCTCGTCCTTCAGCGAGTAGAGGGCGGCGAGGACGTCGGCCCTCCCCGGGTTGGGCTTGTCGGCGAAGAAGTCGGCCAGGCGCTCGACCAGCTTGCCCTGGACCCAGGCGGTGGACCCGTAGCCGGCCAGGCGGGCGCCGGGTACGAAGCGGGCCACCGCCTCCCGGTAGGGCTTGAGCAGCGGCGAGGTGCCGTAGGGGGTGGTGGCGGAGAAGCCGAGGATGCCGACGGCGTCGGGGCCGGCGTTGAGCAGCACGTCGTTGTTCACCGTGTAGCTGCCGGCCAGCACCGGGTTGTAGCTCTGACGCTTGGCCGAGCGGGCGATGCGCACGATGCTGGCCTCGTCGACGGTGGTGATGATGGCGTCGGCGCCGGCGTTGCGGGCGGCCAGCACCTCGCCGGTGTAGTCGGGCTGGGCGATGGACACCTGGGCCTCGAACACCACCTCGACGCCGTACTGGGAGGCGAACTCCCGCACCCGCTTGGCCTGGGCGCCGCAGGACGACGCCTCCCGGCAGTACAGGGTGGCCACCTTGCGGGCGTCGGATTGCACGACGATGTTGTGCAGGAGCCCGTGGCCGAGCGCCTCGTCCGCCCCCATCTGGGGGTTGAAGACCATGGGGCTGGTGTCCTCGATCTCGTTGCCGCCGGGTCCGCCGATCATGGGGACCTGGACCTCGTCGAGGTACTGGGTGACGGCCGAGGTCGTGATCACGAGGTAGGTGCCCACGAAGGCGATGACCTTGTCCTGCTCCACCATCTTGCGGGCCAGGGTGGCGGCCCGGGCCGGGTCGCCGCCGTCGTCGCCGAAGACCACCCGCACCGGGTGGCCCTTCAGTCCACCCCGGGCGTTGACGTCGGCCGCCCACGCCTTGGTGGCAGCCACGATGGGCTGGGTGGCGGCGCCGATGACGCCGCTGGCCGTGCCGAGGGACCCGAAGACGATCTCCGCCTGCCCACCGGCCGCCGGGGTGGCCGGCGTGTCCGGCGCCGGACCCGGAAGAGATCCGGCGGCACTGGCCGGTCCTCCCC
>JBOGFE010000243.1:0-11725 GCA_050741935.1 Acidimicrobiia bacterium
GTCCCACCACGGCTCCGGGTCGCCGGCGGGCCGGACGCCGGTCACCTTGGCCAGGTCGGGGTGGGCGAGCACGTCGGTGGTGCGGGTGGCGGCCAGCTCCTCGAAGGCGCCGGCGTACGCGTCCCACACCGCCTCCGCCTCCCGGACCTCCCACTGGCGGTCGGCCACGGGATCGCCGATCTGGTCGAAGCCCCAGGACCCGAGCCAGTGCACCGACCCGAGCAGCAGGTCGAAGGGATAGCCGGCCAGGAGGTTGGCGACCTCGTCCATCCGCCCGGGGTAGTAGTCGACCTCGAGGCCGAGGAGGATGCGGGCCCGGGGCCGCTCGCCGGGGGTGGCGGTGGCCGCCTCGAGCACGGCGCCGGCGTAGGCGTCGAGGTCGCCGGTGGCGTGGGCGGCCCAGTAGGCGGCGGTCTGGTCCCGCAGGACACCGTCGGGGTCGGCGTCCCACCAGCCGGCGAGGAGACGGTCGGCCGCCCGGAAGCGGTAGAGGTGCTCGGTGATGCAGATCTCGGTGACCCCGCGGGCGGCGGCCGCCTCGGCGTAGGCGGTGACGGCGGCGGCGGTGTAGGGCCCATCCTCCCCGTGGCGGAGCAGGTGGAGGTGGTAGTCGAACATCGCCGGCGACCCTAGTGGCCGGTCAGGCGGCGTCGGGCCGGACCCAGCGCTCGGCCCGGGTCACGCAGTCCGCCACCAGCGCCTCGACGTCGTAGTTCGTCTCGGCGGCGTCGAGCTCGGCCGCGCTGGCGTGGGTGGCCGGCTCCCGGGGCTCGAACAGGGTGCAGCAGTCCTGGTGGGCTTCGGCGGACACGTCGTAGGTGCCGATGCGCCGGGCCTCTTCGATGATCTCCACCTTGTCCGTCCCGACCAGGGGCCGCAGCAGCGGGGTGGTGGCCACCACCCCGACCGCGGCCATGTTCTCGAGCGTCTGGGAGGCGACCTGGCCCAGGCTCTCGCCCGTCACCACCCCCAGCGCGCCGTGGTCGGCCCCGATGGCCTCGGCCACCCGGAGCATGAGGCGCCGGTAGAGCAGCACCCGCAGCGGCGAAGGGGCCGACAGGGTGATCTCCCGCTGGGCTTCGCCCATGGGCACGGACCACCAGGGCCGGCGGTAGCCCCACTGGCGCAGCACGTCCACCAGGGCCTCGACCTTGCGCTCCGAGGAGCGGTCGGTGAAGGGCTGGCCGTGGAAGTGCACGGCGACGGGGTCGGCGCCCCGGCGCATCATCCGCCAGGTCGCCACCGGCGAGTCGATCCCGGCGGAGAGGAGGGTGACGACGGTGCCCGCCGTCCCCACCGGCAGCCCGCCCGGCCCGGCCCACTTCCGGGCCGAGATGTAGGCCCGGTCGTGGACGATCTCGATGCGCACCGACAGGTCGGGGTGGGACAGGTCCACCCGCTTGCCGAGCCGGAGGCGGATGGCGTCCCCCACCACCTCGTTGACCTCTTGGGAGGTCTGGGGGAAGGGGGTCCGGGCCCGGCGGGCGCGCACCTCGAAGGTCTCGAAGCCGGTGGCGGCGTCGACCTCGCCGGCCACCTCGAGCGACCGCCCGACGATGGTGTCGAGGTCGGCCGGGGCCAGGCGGACGGGCGCCACGTTGGCCACGCCGAACACCCGGCAGGCCCGCTCCAGGGCGTCGGGCTTGGGGTCGAGCACCTCGACCCGGCCACTGACCAGCCGGACGCGTCCGGCCGAATCACCCAGCGCCCGCTCCAGGTTGTGCTTCAGCTGGCGCTCGAAGCGGGGCCGGTTGCGGCCCTTGAGGCCGATCTCGTGGTAGTGGACGAGGAGCAGGTCGGGCGTCACGGGCGGCCCGGACGGCCCGGTCGGTCGGGTGAGGGGGCGTCCCTCGCCGGACAACCCCACGTCCTCCTCGGGACCCCCCTGCCCCTCCCTCCCTGGCGGCCTCTGACCTCCGCCAGCACCTCGTCGGTGGTCGCCACCTGCACGCCCCGGCGCGTCCACTCCGCCAGCAGCTCGTCGCCCCGGGCCTTGTCGATGGCGGCCACGGCGTCGGTCACCACCACGATCTCGAAGCCGGGGCCGAGCGCCAGCATCCCCTCCACCGCGTAGCGGTTGCAGACGTCGAGGGCCACGCCGTACACCACCACCCGGGCCGGATCGAGGGTCTCCAGGAGCCGGGCGGCGGCCGGGTTGGAGAAGGCGTCGAAGCGCTTCTTGTGCAGCACCACCTCGGCGGCGGCGGCGACGGTGGCCTCGTCGTAGCCGGCCCCGTCCCAGGCGATCTCGACGGCGCCGGCGGCGGCGGCCGTCTCCGGTACCCGCTCGGCGCCGGCGGAGTGGCGCAGGCAGTGGGGCGGGAAGGTGTCGACGAAGTCGGCGCCGGTGGGGGCGATCTCGGGGTCGGAGAGCTCGTGGTCGTCGGCGGTGTGGACGATGGTGAGCCCCGCCTCCCGGGCGCCGGCGGTGAGCCGGGCCAGGTTGGGGCGCAGGGCGTCGGCGCCGGGGACGGGGAGCAAACCGTCCGGCGCCATGAAGTCAACCTGGGTGTCGACGTCCCAGAAGAGGATTTGCCCCGACATGGACCTTTATCTTCGCACCCCCTCAAGAAATGCCCTACCCCGTCCGATACCCAGCGTAGGGAGCAAAGATCGAAAGGACGCTTCGATGCGAGTTGTGGTCTGGGGTTCGGGCGCAATGGAGAGCCGGATGCTCTGGGAGCAGGGTCAGGCCACCGCGGAGGCGGCCCACCTGGCCGAGACCCTCTCGCTCGCGTGGGACGACGTCGAAGGCCCGATGCGCTGGGCCGTCGAGGTCGAGTGCCCCGAGCCCGACGACGTGCTGCGTCTGGTCGAGGAGACCTCGGGTGACGACGCCGTCCTCGGCTGGTCCCCCGCCCCCCGTGACGTCCCCGCCGACTGGTTCATGTTCGAGGACGAAGAGGAGAACCTCCCCCTCGAGTGGTAATGAGTCGGGTATGAAGTCCCCCGGCTTCGCTCTGCTCATGGCTCTTCGCCTGGCGGCTCATCGCTGCGTCGGTGGGGGCCCCAACCCCACCTCCCGGCCCCGCTGGCGCGGTGCCGTGCTCACCCTCGCCGTCCTGCTGAGCCTGTCCTCCGTCGCCTGCGGTGACGAGACGTCCTCGGCCGAGAAGGCCGCCCGCCAGTCGTGCCGGGGCCTGACCGAGGACGACCTCCGGCCCGAGGCCGACCGGATCAGCTTCCTGAAGCAGAAGGAGCAGCTGGCGGCCCAGGCGGCCAACGACGACCCCCGCTACGACGCGTTGTACGACGCCCGGCGCGACGTCCGGGAGGCCACCGAGGAACACGACTCCAAGAAGGCGGTGGCCGCCGGCCTCGTCCTGGTCAAGGAGTGCCGGGCCGTCAACGCCGGCTAGGGGCCCGCTTCCGGGAGCGGGCGACGAGGTCCTGGAGAGCGAGGGCGTCGTCGGGGCCGGTGTCCTTCCCTTCGTGCTTGCGGTAGCAGTAGACGTCGGCCCCGGCGTCGAGAGCGGCCTTGATGGGCTTGGCCCACCGGGTCAGGGCCGGCGGGTCGTAGGCCTCACGGCGCAGGCGCACGTAGGCGAAGTCCGGCGCGGTCCGGAGGAAGCGGCCCTCCCGGTCGTCGCTGTCGGCCACGCACCAGGCCACGCCGGCGGCGGCCAGCTTGTCGGGCACCTCGTCGGCGTCGAAGCTCGGGTGGCGGAACTCCATGGCGAAGCGCTGGGGCCGTCCGGCCAGCAGGGCCAGGAACCCGTCGAGGACGGCCGGGTCGTAGCGCAGGTTGGGCGGGCACTGGACCAGGATGGGCCCGAGGCGCTCCCCGAGCGGTGCCATCACCTCGAGGAACTCGGCCAGCCGCTCGGCGGCGATGCCGGTCAAGCGGCCGAAGTGGGTGATGCCCATGGGAGCCTTGCAGGCGAAGGTGAAGCTCTCCGGGGTGGCCGCCGCCCAGGTTTCCAGCGTGGAGGCCGAGGGCCGGCGCCGGAAGGTGTAGTTGATCTCCACGCTCGGGAAGCGCTCGGCGTAGGCGCCGAGCATGCCCGCCGCCTTGGTGCCCGACGGGTAGAAGGGGCCCACCCACTCCTTGTAGGCGAACCCTGACGTCCCCATGTGCAAACGGCCCCGCGCCATGCCCGTCACCCTAACCAGCGTCCCGACCCGTTTTGGAGACGGATCTTCTCGACAGCCGGGAGTTTTCGTCTCCAGAACCGCTGAAGTCAGGCGGTGGAGGAGGCGTCGGTGGCGTCGAACCAAGCCTGGGCGCCGAGGGCCCACTCGTCGTGGCGGCGCACGAACAGCTCGCGGGCCCGCCGGCCGGGCCAGGTGGGGGGCAGCAGCGAGTCGGGCAGGCCCGGGTCGAGGAAGGGGAACCGGCGCCACGCGTGGACGAGGCGGGTCTGGGCCCGGAAGACATCCTCGTGGTCGTTCGGCACGGCGTCGCCGAACTCGGCCAGGAAGCTGGCGTAGCGGCGTTCGAGCTCGGGCAGGTCCCAGGCCCGGGCCACCAGGGCCGACTCGTCGCCCACGCCGGCGTGCCGGCCCACGAAGGACGTGGCCTGCACCGCCGCTCCCAGCGACTCCACCACCCGGCGGGCCTCCTCCTCCCGGCCGGCGTCCGGGCACACCCACACGCCCTGGCCCAGGGGCCCGAAACCGGCCCAGGCCAGGCTGGTGCGCAGCTTGTGGCGGAGGTGGCGCTGCTCCTCGGGCACGCTGGCCACCACCACGAGCCACCGGCCGTCCCAGTCCACCCGGCCGGCGCCGAAGGAGTAGATGCGCCGGGCGCCGGCATCCAGCAGGGCGTGGATCTCCGGGCTCAGGCCGAAGCGGACCCGCCGGCCGTGGCGCTCCCCCACCAGCCAGCCGTCGGTGGCGCTGCGCAGCAGCGCCTGGCGGGCGGCCTTCTCCCGGACCCCGACCGTGCCCAGGGCCTCGACCAGCGTCCCCGTCCACGTCTGGGCCTTCTGGGGCGCCACGTACTCGCCCAGCACGGTCAGCAGCAGCGACCGTGCGTGACTACCGCTGTTCCGTCCGTCTTCGCCCGCGGCTGACATCGAGAGGCTGCTCCTTCAGAGTCGCACGTATTCGAAGTCGACCGGCTTGCCGTGGACGCCGGCGCCGGGTGGCGCGATCCAGCCCGCCATCTTCCCGGGCTCGTTTACGGCCTGCATGAGCGACGCCACGTGGTCCTTGTCGGCGCCGGTGGGCAACCACTCCGCCACGCCGGCGTCCCAGGTGTCCGGGTCCACCAGCTTCCCGTCGGGGGTGACCCGGTGGCCGGCGAAGGAACCCACCTGGCGGTGGAAGCCACGATGCGGCAGCCGCAGCTCGAAGTCGATGCCCGCTTCCCGCAGGGTGCGGTTCCAACGGTTGACGCCCTTCTGGCAGTCGTCGACGTAGTCGTCCCGCAGCCCCTCGTTGAGGGCCAGGAGGGCCTTCACGTCGCTCTGGACGATCCTGCCGTCCTTGACCTCGGTGACCAGCTGCGTGGTCGACTCCAGGCGGTGGTCGTCGTCGTGGTCGGCCTCCTGGAAACGGCCCTTCAGGCCGGCGGTGTAGTAGTTGGCCACGTTGGTGGAGGTCTCGCCGCCGAAGAGGTCGATGGAGACCGAGTAGTGGAAGTTCAGGTAGCGCTGGAGCATGTCCAGGCTGACGCCGCCGAAGGGCTCCACCTCGTCGGTGTCGTGCTCCTTCATGAGCTCGGTGGTGCGCTGGACCACCCGCCCGATGCCGGTGGTGCCCACGAACATGTGGTGGGCCTCCTCCTTCAGCATGAACTGGCAGGTTCGGGCCAGCGGGTCGAAGCCGCTCTCGGCCAGGGCGGAGAGCTGGAAGCGCCCGTCCCGGTCGGTGAAGTAGGTGAACATGAACAGGCTGAGCCAGTCCGGGGTGTCCTCGTTGAAGGCGCCCAGGATCCGGGGCTTGTCGTCGTCACCCGAGCGCCGCTCGAGCAGCGACTCGGCCTCGTCGCGCCCGTCGCGGCCGAAGTGGGCGTGGAGCAGGTAGACCATGGCCCAGAGGTGGCGGCCCTCCTCCACGTTGATCTGGAACAGGTTGCGGAGGTCATAGAGGCTGGGAGAGGTGTTCCCCAGGTGGCGCTGCTGCTCGACCGAGGCGGGTTCGGTGTCACCCTGGACGACGATCAGCCGACGCAGGTCGGAGCGGTGCTCGCCGGGGACGTCCTGCCACACCGGCTTCCCCTGGTGCTCCCCGAAGCCGATCGTCCGGTCCTTCACCGGCTCGGCCAGGAAGATCCCCCAGCGGTAGTCGGGCATCCTCACGTAGTCGAAGTTGGCCCAGCCCTCGGCGCCGACATTGACGGCGGTGCGCAGGTAGACGTCCTTCTCCTGGTAGCCGTTGGGCCCCATGTCCTTCCACCAGTCGAGGAAGGCGGGCTGCCACGACTCGAGCGCCCGCTGGAGGCGGCGGTTCTCGCCCAGGTCGACGTTGTTGGGGATCTTCTCCTCGTAGTTGATGGTGGTCATCTCGGTCTCACACCCTGTTCTTGTCGAATTGGCCGCGGGCGCCGGTGCCGTAGGCGCGCAGGGCACCCTTCTCGCCGGCGGCGTTGGGACGCTGGAAGATCCAGTTCTGCCAGGCCGTGAGCCGGCCGAAGATCTTGGTCTCCATGGTCTCGGGGCCCCCGAAGCGGAGGTTGGCCTCCATGCCGGTGAGGGCGTCGGGCGAGTAGCTGGCCCGTTCCTCGATCACCAGGCGGACCTCGTCCTCCCAGTCGATCTCGTCGGGGGTGGCGGTGACGAGGCCCAGCTCGGCCGCCTCGGCCGCCTCGACGGGCTTGCCCGTCCGCCCCTCCAGCGTCTCGACGTGATCGTCGTGACCGAGGAATCGGTTCTGGAGGCGGGTGAGCCCGTTGCCCCGCACGAGCGGCCCGAAGTTCATGCCGGTGAGGATGACGGAGGCGGGCGGGACGCCCTCGCGCTCGGGGTCCTCGCCGTCGAGCATGTAGGAGCGGTCGGCGCACAGCGCCAGCTCGAAGAGGGTGCCGGCGAAGCAGCTGCCCGGCTCGATCAGGGCGATGAGGCTGCGGGAGCTGAGCTCGAGCCGCTTGAGGGTCCGCTTCCAGTAGAGGACGACCTCCCGGATGAACCAGTCCTCGCGGGCCCGGGCCGCCAGGCCCTCGTCGACGGCGGCGACCACCTCGGGGTCACCTTCGGTCCGCAGCACCAGGGTGCCCAGCTCGGGGTGGTTGGTCCGCAGCAGCAGGAGGGCGTCATCCAGCTCCCGGCAGGCGGCCAGCGGCCACCAGCCGGCATCCCGGCTCGGCGGCGGCGCCTCGGTGGGCCCGAGGAGGGTGAGCGTGGCGGTCGACTCCTCGGGGTCCAGCTCGACCCGCAGGTTGGGATAGGCGAAGCCGGAGTCGGTCCCGGTGCGCTCCAGGGGCGTGAGCTCCACGCCCGCCTCATCCCCCGGCCGGTCGGATCCCTCGGCCGCCGCCCGGGCCCGTTCGGCCACCGTCTCGGCGAAGCGGCTGCGGGGCACGACCTCGTCGACCAGGCCCCAGGCCTTGGCCCGCTCACCCCGGATCCCCTCGGGGAGGGTGGAGAAGATGTCGGCCCGGTCGGGGCGCACGTGGCGCTTGTCGATCACCCGGGTCAGGCCACCGGTGCCGGGCAGGACGGCCAGCAGCGGCACCTCGGGGAGCGAGACGGCCGAGTTCCCGTCATCGATGAGCAGGATCTCCTCGGTGGCCAGGGCCAGCTCGTAGCCGCCACCCGAGGCGGTGCCGTTGAGGGCGGCCAGCCAGCGCTGGCCGGAGTGGGCGGAGGCGTCCTCGATGGCGCAGCGCGTCTCGTTGGTGAACTTGCAGAAGTTGACCTTGGCCCCGTGGGGCGACCCCGCCAGCATGCGGATGTTGGCGCCGGCGCAGAAGATCTTGTCCTTGCCCCCGGTGATCACCACGGCCCGCACCTCGGGGTGCTCGAAGCGGAGCCGCTGGACGGCGTCGTAGAGCTCGATGTCGACGGAGAGGTCGTAGGAGTTGAGCTTGAGCTCGTATTCGTCGGACAGCCCGCCGCGCTCGTCGACGTCGAGTGACAGAGTTGCGACCGGCGGCTCGACCGAGAGTTTCCAGTGCCGGTAGCGGTCGGGGTGGGTATCGAAGGTGATGGGGGTCGCCATGCCCAACAGTCTACATATTTATTGCATGTCGTCAAGTATTTGTAGTAGATTCTGAGACGTGGACGATCTCGGGTTCCGGGCCAACGTGAGCCTCATCCTCGACGCCAACATCGAGGCCGGGCGAGGCGACAAGGCGGCCATCCGCCTCGGGGACGAGGAGGTCACCTACTCCCAGCTCCTGACCCTGGCCTGCCGGGCCGGGCGGGCCCTGGCCGAGCGGGGCGTGCGCCGGGAGGAGCGGGTGCTGCTGGTGCTCGACGACACCCCGGCCTTCCCGGCCGCCTTCCTCGGGGCCATCCGCATCGGCGCCGTCCCCGTGCCGGTGAACTTCATGTACAAGGCGTCGGACTACGTCCACTTCCTGGCCGACTCCTACGCCCGGTTGGCGGTGGTGGACGACGCCTTCGCCGAGAAGATCGCCGGCGCGGTAGCCGAATACGGCGGCGAGGTCGACCTGGTGGCCCCGGCCGACCTCCTGGCCGACCCGGGCCACGAGACGTTCGACCCGGTGACCACCCACGAGGACGACATGGCCTTCTGGCTCTACAGCTCGGGGTCGACCGGGAAACCCAAGGGGGTCGTCCACCGCCAGGCCGACGTGGCCGCCACCTGCGAGACCTACGGCGTGCACGTGCTCGGCCTCACCGATGACGACGTCACCTACTCCAGCTCCAAGCTCTTCCACGCCTACGGGCTGGGCAACTCGATGTCGTTCCCCTTCGCCGTCGGGGCCACCGCCGTCTACACCCCCGGACGCCCCACCCCCGACGGGGTCTTCGCCGCCATCGAGCGCTACCGCCCCAGCGTCTTCTTCTGCGTCCCGACCCTCTACAACGCCCTCCTCAACGCCCCCGGCGCCCGGGAGCGGGACCTGTCGTCGGTGCGCCGGTGCCTGTCGGCCGCCGAGGCACTGCCGCCCGAGGTCCTCAAGCGCTGGCAGGAGTTCTACGCCGTCCCCATCCTCGACGCCGTCGGCTCCACCGAGATGCTCCACTGCTACTGCGCCAACCTCCCCGGCGCCCTGCGCCCGGGGTCGTCGGGCCGGCCCATCCCCGGCTACGAGCTCCGGATCCGCGACGAGGACGGCACCGTGCTCGGCCCCGGGGCAACCGGGGAGCTCCTGGTCAAGGGCGACTCGGCCCTGGGCGGCTACTGGCACCACCGGGACAAGACCCGCCGCACCCTGGTGGGCGAGTGGTTCGCCACCGGCGACCGCTACCGCCTCGATGAGGACGGCTACTACTGGTACGAGGGCCGGGCCGACGACATGATCAAGGTCGGGGGCCTGTGGGCGTCGCCCATCGAGATCGAGAACGTGCTCATGGAGCATCCGGCCGTGCTGGAGGCGGCGGTCGTGGGCGTCGACGTCGACGGGTTCACCCGCATCCGGGCCCATGTGATCTGCCGGCCCGGGGTCCGGGGTGTCCCCGACGAGCCCGGGGTCCGGGGTGGCCCCGACGAGCCCGGGGTCCGGGGTGGCCCCGACGAGCCCGGGGTCCGCGATATCCCCGACGAACCCGCGGCCGCGCCCGCCGGCCTGGACGCCGAGCTCCAGGAGTGGTGCAAGAGCCGGCTCCAGCGCTACCAATACCCGCACATGGTGGAGTTCGCCGACGAGCTGCCCAAGACGGTGACGGGCAAGATCCAGCGCTTCATGCTGCGCCGGCCGGCGGTGGAGCAGGACGAGACCACGTGATCGACGGGATCCCGCTGGTCGACGCCCACCTCCATCCGCCGCGGCTCTCCACCCTGAAGATGAGCGTGGAGCAGTGGTTGATGGGCTTCGGGCCCGGCTTCGCCGACTCCTACGACGAGTCGGGCGCCATCATCCCCGAGCGCTTCGACGCCTACCTCGAGGGCGAGGGCGTCGACCTGGCCGTCCTCCTGTGCGAGTACAGCCCCCTCACCACCGGCGTCCAGCCCGTCGAGGACCTGCTCCCCATCGTGGCCCACAACCAGGGGCGGTTCCGGTTCCTGGCCAACGTCAACCCCCACCTCCACGACCCGCCCCTGGCCGAGCTCGAACGCCAGGTGGCGCTCGGCGCCGTCGGGCTCAAGCTCCATCCCGTCCACGCCCGGTTCGCCCCCAACGAGGCGGCGCTGTGGCCGCTCTACGACCGCTGCGCCGAAGCCGGCCTGCCGGTGGTGTTCCACTGCGGGACGAGCATCTACCCCGGCGCGGTCAACCGCTTCGCCGACCCGGGCCTGGTCGACGAGGTGGCCGGCGCCTTCCCCGAGCTGAAGATCGTGCTGGCCCACGGCGGGCGGGGCTGGTGGTACGAGGCCGCCGCCTTCATCAGCCTGATGCGGCCCCGGGTGTGGATCGAGCTGTCGGGCCTTCCGCCCAAGAGCCTGCCCCGGTACTACTCCCGCTTCGACCTCCACCGCCTGGCCCAGCGCTTCATCTTCGGCACCGACTGGCCGGGCACGCCCGGCATCGCCAAGAACGCCGCCGCCGTGGCCGACCTGGGCTTCGACCGCCCGACGCTGGAGCGGATCTTCTGGCGCAACGCCTTCGACGTCTACGCCCTGGGCGAGCCGCCGTGGGGGGGCTGAGCCGCAGGTGATGGCGATCTTCGTGGCATTGCCACGCCGATCGCCAGCACCTGCCTGGCCTAGACCCGGAAGCGGGCGAAGAGGCGGTACATGAGCTCGGTGGCGGCCTCGAGGGCCTCGACACCGACGCGCTCGTCGTTGCCGTGCATGCGGGTCATGGTGTCGTCGTCCACCGCGTAGGGATAGACGCCGTAGACCGGGATGCCCTTCTCCCGCCACGGCCCGCCGCTGGTGCCGGCCTCGAACAGGCACGGCGCCGGGTGGGCGTCCGGATGGGTCTCGGTGACCGCCCCCGCCCAGGCGGCGAAGACGTCGGTGTCGGTCGGCGCCGCGGTTCCGGTCCGGCCGTCCTCGATGACCACCCTCGTCTCCTCCAGGGTCAGCCCGGCCCGGGGGCGCAGCGTCAGCTTCACCTCGGGGTCGGCCACCGCCGCCGCCATCTCCTCCATGAGCTGGTCGATGGTGGGGCCGCCGGGGACGAGGCGGGTGTTGACCGCGGCGGTGGCCGCCCCGGGGATGATGTTGACCCGGTAGCCGGCCTGCTCGATGACGTAGGAGAGGGTGGGCCGCATGAAGGCGTTGTGGAGCCACGGGTAGGGGCTGCGCTTCACCACCAGGGCACCGGCCCGGTTGCGCTGCCGGCGGTCCTCGGCGGCGAGCAGCAGGCGGATGGCGCGGGCGAAGGACGGGTCGGTGCCGGCCCAGGCCTCGGCCAGGGCGGCGAAGTACTCCCGGGCGGGCGGGGCGAGGGAGACGTCGGGCTCGTAGGCGGAGAGGCGGACGACGGCCCGGTTGAGGCGCACGATGGCGGCGTCGGGCATCGGCCGGGCGGAGTGGGTGGTGATGGCCGTCGTGGTCAGGTCCACCGTCGCCGAGATGCGGTCCTGGACGGTCACGGCCGCGAGGCGGGGCGTGCCGTCGGGACCGGCCAGGGTCCAGCCGCCCTCGGTCAGGACCGCCCCGGCGGCGACCCGGTCCCAGTGGTTGGTGGCCAGCCAGCGCCCGCCGTGGGGGCCGGCCTCCTCGTCGGCGTCGGAGCAGAAGATGATCTCCCGGTCGAAGCGGG
>JBOGFE010000244.1:0-3562 GCA_050741935.1 Acidimicrobiia bacterium
TCCTCAGGGTCGGGGGGCCCGCCGCTCGGCGAAGAAGCGCTGGAGCAGGCCGGCCGCCTCGTCGGCCCTCACCCCGGCGACCACGGTCATCTCGTGGTTGAGACGGGGGTCGGCGGCCAGGTTGTAGAGGCTGCCGCAGGCACCGGCCTTGGGATCGGCGGCGCCGAAGACGACGGTGGCGATCCGGGCGGCCAGGGCGGCGCCGGCGCACATGGGACAGGGCTCGAGGGTGGCCACCAGCAGGCAGTCGTCCAGGCGCCAGCGCCCGAGGGCGGCGGCGGCATCCCGCAGGGCCAATATTTCTGCGTGCGCGGTCGGATCTTTCGACAATTCGCGCTCATTGTGGCGACGGGCGATGACTTCCCCGTCCGATCGGGCCACCACCGCCCCCACCGGAACGTCAAAATGGGCAATAGCCGCAAATGCCTCATCCAGCGCATAACCCATCAAATCGCCTAAACTGTCGTTCACGGGCGCACGGTAGCAACCACTTCTTCGGGCGCTTGAGCGGCCATAGGTGGAGGGGGACCCCGCGATCTCGAACTCAAGGTCGCCATCGCACAAGGATTCGTCCTCCTCCCCGGCGAATGATGCCCACGTTCGGCCTGCGCCGGGCGGGGTTGGGGCCGTCCGGCGAGCCCGAGCGGCGCGCCGCCAGAAGCGCCGCAACACGTCGTTCTTCTTCTCGCTGATCGCCCTGGTCGCCGCCGGGGCCCTGGGAGCGCCGGCGGGCTTCTCCCCGTCGCCGTCCACCGACGTCCTCGCCGCCACCCGGCTCGAGCGCGCCGACCGCGCCGACCGATCCCACTCCCGCATGCTCTCCCGGCTGCTGCGGGCGACCGAGGCCAGCAACCTCCAGGCCGAGTCGGCGGCGGCCGCCGCCCCCGCCACCCCGGTCAACGTCGACACGTCAGCGCCCGCCCACGCCGTCGACCGCCCCATCGTGGCGCCGCCCAACTTCTCCCGCACCGGCAAGGCGGCCCGGCCCCCCAAGGTGCTCCAGCCGACGCCGGGGCCCAAGGACGGGGGCGTCTGGGCCCTCGTCGTCGGGATCGACGACTATCCCGGCAGCGACGCCGACCTCAGCGCCGGTACGGCCGACGCCCGGGAAGTGGACTCCGCCCTGGCCTCCTACGGGGTCCCCGGACAGCACCGCATCATGCTGCTCGACCACCAGGCCACGGCGGACAACATCCGGGCCGGGCTGGCCTGGGTGGCGGGCCGGGCGGCGTCCGACGCCACCATCGTCTTCTTCTACTCGGGCCACGTCCGCCAGGTCACCGGCGACGCCGATCGCGACGGCGAGGCGACCGACGAGGCCATCGTGGCCGCTGACGGGGAGGCGGTCTACGACGGCGAGGTGGCCGGCATCTTCCGCAACATCGAAGCCCGCTCGGTGTGGCTGGGCATCGCCGGCTGCTACGGCAGCGGCTTCGACGACGCCGTCGCCCCCGGGCGGATCCTGACCGCGGCGGCGACCGAGACCGACCTCGCCTACGAGAACTCCGCCCTCGGCCACAGCTACCTGGTGGAGTACATGGTCCACCGGGCCATGCTCCAGGGCCGGGCGCCGGGATCGGTGCAGGAATCCTTCGCCTGGGCCCAGTCCCAGATCGCCAAGGACTACCCGAACCGCCAGCCGGTCATGGTGGACAAGGCCCGCTCGCCGCTGGTGCTCGGGTCCCGGGCCCAACCCGCCGGTCAGCCGACCCAGAGCGCCAGCGAGTCGCCGGCGCCGGCCGAGCCCCAGCCCGGACAGAGCCAGGAACCGGCCACGCCGCCCGGGTCACCGTCCGAGCCCGGTGAGGGCGCCGGGGCCTGCGCCCAGGTCCTCGGGGTGAGCGTGTGCTCCACCAACGGGTCGTCCCGGCCGAACCACCAGACGGGATGGCGCCGGGCCGTCTAGGTGGACCTCCCACCACAGCTCCGGCGCCCCCGTCCGCAGCGGAGAGAGTGGGATTTGAACCCACGGGGGGTTGCCCCCCACACGCTCTCCAGGCGTGCCGGTTCGGCCGCTCCCGCATCTCTCCGAGGGGGGTCATGGTAGCGGCCGACCGCTACGATGCTCCTGGACCGTGCGAGGCGGGGAGTTCGTGGTGCCCTGTACCCCAAATCCACGTATGGGGGGCTGAATTCCCGCCCGAGGCTAGAGACGGTCCCAGGAGTTCGGCTCGCATGCGGTGTCGAGGGTCGGGTCCTGCGCAACGGGGTCCCGCGAATCGAGTCAGGTCCGGGAGGAAGCAGCTCTCAGCGGATCCCCCCGTGTGCCGCAGGGTCGCCTGACCTGAGCCAGCGGCGATGCTTGAGCCTGGGGCCCCCGAGTCGACGGCGGGTGCACGGTCTTCATCGCGCTGTCGCAGGGGCTGGGTAAGGTGGCCCCGATGGCGTTCCAGTCCCTCTACCGCAAGCACCGGCCGCAGACCTTCGGGGCCCTCGTCGGCCAGGAGGCGGTGACCGGGGCCCTGCGCAACGCCGTCCGCGAGGACCGGGTGGGCCACGCCTACCTGTTCTCCGGGCCCCGGGGCACGGGCAAGACGACGACCGCCCGGCTCCTGGCCAAGGCGCTCAACTGCGTCAACCGGGGCGACGACGGCGAGCCCTGCAACGCCTGCCCGTCGTGCACCGAGATCACCGCCGGCACGTCCATGGACGTCGTCGAGCTGGACGCCGCCTCCCACCGGGGGGTGAACGAGATGCGCTCCCTCCTCGAACGGGTGGCCTATCGCAGCGCCGGGGGGGCCCGGAAGGTCTACATCGTCGACGAGGTGCACATGCTCACCAAGGAGGCGTCCACCTCCCTCCTCAAGACCCTCGAGGAACCGCCCGCCCACGTCATCTTCGTGCTGGCCACCACCGACCCCCAGACCGTCCTGGCCACCATCCGCTCCCGCACCCAGCACTTCGAGTTCACGCTGCTCCCCACCGAGCTGCTCGCCGCCCATCTGGGCGAGGTGGCCGGGCGCGAGGGGATCGACGCCGACCCCGCCATCCTCAGCGTCATCGCCCGCCGGGCGGGGGGCTCGGCCCGCGACGCCCTGTCCCTCCTCGACCAGGCCCTGGCCCACGGCGACGGGCAGCTGGTCCCCGACCAGGTCCGGGCGCTGCTCGGCGGCACCCCCTTCGGGGCCCGCTCGGCCATCCTCGAGGCCCTCGCCGCCCATGACGTGCCCACCCTCCTCGCTCACCTCGACGGGTTGCTGGGCGCCGGGGTCGACGCCCGCCAGTTGGCCGACGACCTGCTCCGCCACCTCCGGGAGGCCTTCCTCCTGGCCTCGACCCGGGGCGGGGCGAGGCTCGACGCCCCCGAGGAGGAGCGGGCCCGGCTGCTGGCCCAGGCCGAGGCCCTGGGTGCATCCGGGGTGGTCCGGGCCCTGGAGCGCCTGGGGGAGGCGGCGGTGGAGATCCGCCGGGCTCCCGACCCCCGGCTGGTGCTCGAGGTGGCGCTGGTGCGCCTGGCCCGGGGCGAGGCCGAGGCCGCCGGACCGGCCGTCGAGGCCCTGGTGGAGCGGGTCGGCCGCCTGGAGCAGATGGTGAGCGAGCTGCGGGCCGCCCTGGCCGGCGA
>JBOGFE010000245.1:0-3961 GCA_050741935.1 Acidimicrobiia bacterium
CGCCCGGCCCGCCGGCCCCGCCCGGCCTGTCCATGCTGACCCGCCGGGAGCTGCAGGTGCTGGCGCTGGTGGCCGAGGGCCGCACCAACCGCCAGGTGGCGGACGGGCTGTTCATCTCGGAGAAGACCGCCAGCCTCCACGTCTCCCACATCCTGGCCAAGCTCGGGGTGGCCAGCCGGGGCCAGGCCGGAGCCCTGGCCCACCGCCTCGGGTTGGTGGCCACCGCCTGACGGCCGGGCCGGGATGGGGAAGAATCACCGGCGATGCCCGAGGGCAACGCCGCCGTGCTCACCGCCGGACCCGTGGCCACCGTGGCCGAGGTCGTCCAGCGCCTCGGCGAGATCCAGGCCGCCAGCGAGCCGGCCGGCGGCGAGGAGCACGGCAACGGGATCTACTGGTTCAGCCGGCTCTACCTCGTCATCACCGAGAACGTCGCCGGCAAGATCGACAGCGGCCGCTTCTTCGCCGACGACGAGTACCTCACCGCCCTCGACGTCGCCTTCGCCAACCGCTACCTCGACGCCCTGCGGGCCCACACGCAGGGCCAGGGTGCCCCCGAGGTGTGGCGGATGCTCTTCGACGTGCCCGCCGACGGCGAGATCATCCCCGTCCAGCTGGCCATGGCCGGCGTCAACGCCCACATCAACCTCGACCTGGCCTTCGCCGTGGTCAACGCCTGCCGCTCGCTGGGCCGGCCCGACATCGACGGGGGCGAGCAGCGGGCCGACTACGACAAGGTCAACATCATCTTCGCCGAGGAGATGTCCGGGCTCCTCCACGACCTGCGCCGGCACTACGCCACCCGGACGGAGATGGCCCGCCTCAGCCTCCTCGAGCACCTGGCCACCCAGATCGTGGTCCTGGCCCGGGGCGCGGCCTGGGAGAACGCCGGGTATCTGTGGCCGCTCGCGCCGGACTCGAGCGAGTGGCGGGACCGGGCGAAGATCATGGACGACGTGGCGGCCACGCTCAGCGCCGCGCTGCTCGTCGACCTCCCCGGCTGAACGGCAGGCCGGGGTTCAGCCCTCGAGGTCGATCGTCCGGCTCAGCCCCGTCATCTCGAACACCTTGCGGGCCTGATCCTGGGGCGATCTGACCACCAGCTGCCCCGTGCCCCGGCGCAGCCGCGACTGGGCCCGGACGATCACGCCCAGCCCCATCGAGTCGATGAACCGGACGCCGGCGAGGTCGAGGGTGAGCCGGCCGCCGGCGTCGGGGAGCAGCCCTTCGAGCCGCTCCCACAGGAACGGAGCGGTGAGGACGTCCAGCTCGCCCCGGACGGCCACGGTGACGCCGCCGTCGTCGTCGGTGACGTCGATGTCGAAATCCTCCGGCTCACTCAGTCGAAAGGTGGGGGGAATGTCCGTCACGCGCTCCACACTGTCACACCCGCTCGGTAAGGTCGATGGCACATGGCACTGCTCGAGAATCCGAGGTTGTTCCCGGCCGGGCCCGACCTTTCCGCCGAGGGCTTTCACCCGGCCGTGGCCACCTGGTTCGCCCGCCGGTTCCCGGACGGGCCGACCGCACCCCAGGAGCAGGGCTGGCTCCACATCGCCGCCGGGCGCGACACCCTGATCGCGGCCCCCACCGGGTCGGGCAAGACGCTGGCCGGCTTCCTGGTCTGCATCGACCGCCTCTACCGGGCCCATGCCGCCGGCGTGGAGGTCGAGGGCATCGCCCAGGTGGCCTACGTCTCACCCCTCAAGGCGCTGGCCGTCGACATCGCCGAGAACCTCGACCGGCCTCTGCGGGAGATCGCCGAGGTGGCGGCCGAGCTCGGCCTGTCCGCCCCCCACCTCCGGGTCGGGGTCCGCACCGGCGACACGACCACCACCGAGCGGGTCAACATGGTGCGCCGGCCCCCGAACTTCGTGGTCACCACCCCCGAGTCCCTCTACCTCCTGGTCACCGCGGCCCGCAGCCGGGAGATGCTGCGCAGCATCGAGACCGTCATCGTCGACGAGATCCACGCCGCCGCCCGCGACAAGCGGGGCTCGCACCTCACCCTCACGCTCGAGCGCCTGGAGCACGTCGCCACCCGCCGCCCGCAGCGCATCGGGCTCTCGGCCACCCAGCGCCCCATCTCCCTCATCGCCGGGATGCTCTGCGGCGCCGGCGCCCCCGAGGCCCCGGCGGTGGTCGACACCGGCCACCAGCGCCACCTCGACCTCGCCCTCGAGCTCCCCCAGGGCGAGCTGGAGGCGGTGGCCTCGGGCGAGCAGATGGGCGACGTGCTCGACCGCATCGCCGAGCTGGTCGGCCAGCACCGCACCACCCTGGTGTTCGTCAACACCCGCCGCCTGGCCGAGCGCCTCGCCCACCAGCTGGGCGAGCGCCTGGGCGACGACGTCGTCTCCGCCCACCACGGCTCGCTGTCCAAGGACCGCCGCCACCGGGTGGAGACCCGCCTGCGGGCCGGCGACCTCAAGGCCCTGGTGGCCACCGCCTCCCACGAGCTGGGCATCGACATCGGCCCGGTGGAGCTGGTCTGCCAGGTGGGCTCGCCCCGAAGCATCGCCACCTTCCTCCAGCGGGTGGGCCGCTCCAACCACTCCCGGGCGGGCACGCCCAAGGGCCGGCTCTTCCCCCTCACCCGCGACGAGCTGGTGGAGAGCGCGGCGCTGCTGTGCGCCGTGGGCAAGGGCGAGCTCGACGCCATCGTCCCCCCGGTCGCCCCCCTCGACATCCTCGCCCAGCAGATCGTGGCCGAGGTCGCCACCGGGGAATGGCGGACCGACGATCTCTTCGCCCTGGTGCGGCGGGCCCATCCCTACCGCGACCTGACCCGGGACACCTTCGACGAGATCCTGGGCCTCGTCAGTCACGGCATCGCCACCGGGCGGGGCCGGCGGGCCGCCTACCTCCACCACGACGGGGTCAACGGCGAGGTCCGGGCCCGGGGCGGGGCCCGGCTGGCGGCGGCCACCTCGGGCGGCGCCATCCCCGAGGTGGGCGACTTCCGGGTCGTCCTCGAACCCGACGACCTGTTCGTGGGCACCGTCAACGAGGATTGGGCCACCGAGTCCATGGCCGGTGACATCTTCCTCCTGGGCACCCACGCCTGGCAGATCCGCCAGGTGACGGCGGGGACCGTCCGGGTGGCCGACGCCGACGGCAAGCCGCCCACCATCCCGTTCTGGACGGGAGAGGCCCCGGCCCGCACCGCCGAGCTGTCCCTCGAGGTGTCCGCCCTGCGCGCCACCATCGACGGCTACCTGGCCGCGGGCGAGCCCGCCGGGGCCAGGGCCTGGCTCACCGCCGCCGCCCCTCTCGACGCCGGGGCGGTGGACCAGATCGTGGACTACGTGGTCGCCGGCCGGGCCGTCCTCGGGGCCGTGCCCACCGCCACCGACCTGGTCTTCGAGCGCTTCTTCGACGAGGCCGAGGGGATGCACCTGGTCGTCCACTCCCCCTACGGCGGGCGCATCAACCGGGCCCTCGGCCTGGCCCTGCGCAAGCGGTTCTGCAAGTCGTTCAACTTCGAGCTGCAGGCCGCCGCCACCGACGACGCCGTGGTGCTCTCCCTCGGGCCCCACCACAGCTTCCCGCTGGCCGACGTCCCCCACTTCCTCAACTCGAAGACGGTGCGGACCGTGCTCGAGCAGGCGGTCCTCGACGCCCCCATGTTCCTCTCCCGGTGGCGCTGGAACCTGAACCGGGCCCTGGTCGTGCTGCGCTTCAAGGGCGGGCGCCGCAACCCGCCGCCCATCCAGCGCATGGAGGCCGACGACCTCATGGCCGCCGTCTTCCCCCAGGCCGCGGCCTGTCAGGAGAACGTGACCGGCCCGATCGAGATCCCCGACCACCTGCTGGTGCGCCAGACGATCGCCGACACCCTGCACGAAGCCCTCGATCTCGACGGCGTACGCGGCCTGCTCGAACGCATCGAGTCCGGTGAGGTGACAGTCCATTGCCGCGACACCACCGAGGCGTCGGTGCTCGCGCACGAGATCATCAC
>JBOGFE010000246.1:0-4177 GCA_050741935.1 Acidimicrobiia bacterium
GGCGCCCGCTGCGTGCTCGTCTCCGGGGAAGCCGGGGTGGGCAAGGCCCGGCTGGCCCGGGAGCTCCTCACCCGTCAATCGCGGCAGGTGACGGGCCTCTCCGCCCGCGCCCACCACCTGGGGGGCACGGCCGCCTTCGGACTGTGGGCCGAGGCCCTGGAGCGACACCTCCAGGAGCTGTCCCCCGGAGAGGTGGCCGGGCTCTGCGGCGGGTACATGGACGACCTCGCCGTTCTGCTCCACAGCGTCGCCGCCGCCCGGGGATGGGCACCGGAACGGGAACCGCCCCGCCTGCGCCTGCTGGAGGGATTGGCCCGGATCGTCGGCAATCTCGCCGACCGCCGACCGGTGGCCGTCCTCCTCGACGACGTCCACCTGGCTGACGCCTCCTCCTGGGAGGCGCTCCAGCATCTCGTCCGCAACCTCGACGACCGTCCATTCCTGGTCGTGCTGACGGCACGCCCCGTGGAGCTGTCCGACCACCCGATGGCGTCCGAGGTCGTGCTCGGTCTCGAGCAGGAGGGCTTCCTGGTCCGGCTTCCCCTCGCCCCGCTCGACGGCCGGGACGTGGCCGCGCTGGTGGCCGAGATCGTCGGCCGGGTCCCACCAGCGGCGCTGGTCGAGTGGGTGGGAGCGAGAGCCCGGGGCAACCCGCTGTTCATCGGCGGGCTGGTCCGGGCCCTCCTGGAAGAGGGCGCCGATCTGCAGGCGCCGGAGCTGCGGCGGCTCCCCGAGGAGCTCGCCGACCGGGTGGCAGTCCGGGTCCGCCTGCTCGACGACGCCTCCCGGCAGATCCTCGACCTGCTGGCGCTCCTGGGACGCGCGGTGGAGTGGGGGGTCCTCGTGGAGCTCAGCACCCGGGAGCCCGAGGAGCTGGTGGCGCTGGTCCAGACCCTGACCCACACCCGGCTCGTCCGGGAGGAGGAGCGCGGCCGGGACCTGTTCTACGAGGTGACCCACCCGCTCATCCAGGAGGCGGTGTACGAGGGCATCGGGGCCGCCCGCCGCCGCCAGCTCCACCGGCTGGTGGGACGCTCGCTGGTGGCGGCCGGGCGGCTCGGCGAGGCCGCCCCCCACTTCGCCCGCTCGGCCGGGGTCGGAGATGCCGAGGCGATCGGCGTGCTGCGCGATGCCCTCACCCAGACCGAGGCGCGCGGCGCCCACCGCGAGGGGCTCGCCATTCTCGGCTCGCTGGTGGAGCTGCTCCCGCCGGGCGACGAGCGCTGGATGGAGGTGGCGGCGTCGCTGTCGCAGCAGGCGGCATGGGTCCATCGTGGTGGCGCACCGGCGGAGCTGGCCGTGAAGGCGATGCGGGCCCTCGACGCCGCCCTCGCCGGGAGCGCGCCTCCGGGCCAGCGGGCCGAGGTGAAGTTCCGCCTGGCAGGATTCCTGGCTTGGGGGATCGGCGAGCTGGAGGAGGCGCAGCGGAGCTGCTCGGGGGCGCTCGGCCTCTGCCGCCAGGCGGGCGAGGACCGCAAGGCGCTCCTGGCCACCATCGAGCTGTCCGCCATCGATGGGCTCCGGGGCGACATCGCCTGGCCGGCGTCGGCCCAGGCCGCGCTGGAGGAAGCTGAGGCCCGGGGCGAGCGGGGCCTCATCATCCAGGCCCTCGGGAACTTCGGCCACGCCTGCATGCACCAGGGCGACTTTGACGCCAGTGAGGCGCTCTTCGTCCGGTGCCTCGATCTCGTCCGCGAGGACCCGAAGCCGCATCGCCTGTGCCTGAGCCTCATCAATCTGGCCGCCTCGCGGGCGATGGCAGGCGCCAGCGAGGGAATCGCGCCCCTGATCGAAGAGGCCAAGGCGGTCAACCCCGGGTGGCGGGACAGCCAGGTGCCGGAGTATGAGATCTTCATCGGGTGCTACTACGGGGATTTCCCGGCCGTCCTCGAAGCCGCCCACACCGCCTACGTCGCCAACCCGAGCGCCCCTGGTCTCCGCCGCGCCTTCGCCCTCGCCTGGGCCGCCATAGCCGCCGCCGAGCACGACGCTCTGGGCCTGGCTGAGCAGTTCTTGTCCCGCTCCCGGGCCGTCTACGGGGATCGCGAGTTCTTCGTCTTCACCGACTACCAGGCCTGGGCGGAGGGCCTGGTGGCCTGCCGGCAGGGACGGGCGGAAGGAAGGGCGCTGCTCCGGAGGGCTGCCGATCGCATGGTCGCCAAGGGTGACATCCCCTTCGCCTGCCAGGCGTTGGTGGATCTGGCGGAGTGGGAGGCGGCTCACGACGACAGAAGGGCGACCGCCGAAGTGGCTGCACGGCTTCGTGACCTCGCCCTGCAAATCCACCGTCCCGTGTATTCCGCTCTGGCCGCCGTGGCCCTGGCCCACTCCAACCTCGTGGCGGGAGATGCCGGCGCCGCCCGCACGGCCTCGATGGAAGCCGTGGAGCTGCTCTCGTCCTCCGGCTGGCGGGCGTATCTGGGACGAGCCTGCGAACTCCTGGGTCGGTCGCTGGCGGGAACCGATCGGGCGGGCGCGGTGGCGGCCCTGGAGCGGGCCGCGGTGGTCTTCGAGGAGTGCGGAGCCCGGTGGCGGCGCGAGCGCTGCCTGGAGGCCCTGCGGGGACTGCGGGGAAGGGGCGGACGTGTCGCCGCGGGGGTGGCCGGTCCCACCTCGTTGACCAAGCGGGAGCGGCAGGTGGCCTGCCTGGCGGCCAAGGGCATGACGGCCGGCGGCATCGCCGCGGAGCTGTTCATCTCCGAGCGCACGGTGGAGGGCCACCTGGCCAACGTCTACGCCAAGCTCGGTGTGACCTCCAAGCTCGAGTTGGTGCGCCGCGCCAGCGAGCTTGCCCTGTAGCGGCTTTCGCACCGCCACCGCGGACACGTACCGGGAACAGGTACTTGTACCCGTGGCTCGGCCGGCGTTCCGTCTTACCTTCGGTCCCACGACCTGGCGACGCCGGGCAAGACGGGGGAGGTACACGAATGAGCATGCCGGAGACGACCTGGGACCTGGAGACCGCTGAATCCGAAGTCACCGTTGAGCAGTTCCTCGAGACGCTGTACGGCATCCGCCCCGGTGAGAGCCGCCCCCGGGCCGTTCCCCGGCCCTACCCCTTCGGGCCCGAGCTGCAGGCCTGGCTCCGCCTGTGGGGCCTCGACGGTGGCGAAGACCGCTAGCTCTTCGCCTGGGCCTGCGCCTGCGCCGGGCGTGTGTCGCCGTAGACCTTCTTGGCCACCTTGTAGGCCCGCTTGTCCAGCTCCAGCACCCGCTGGCGCGCCTTGGCCAGCTCCTTGGCGTTCAGCTTCCGGAGCAGGACCAGCTTCAGGTTCTCCTGTGATTCGCCGCCTCGGGCCTCGATCCGGACGGTCCCCACGCCGGGGGCGTGGTACTTGAGCTGGTGGCCGTCCTCGGGCTGCTCCAACGGGTTCCACTCGTCGACCACGACCACGTCCTGGTAGCAGTCGACGGGCACGCAGGTCTTCTGGCCCGTCTTCTCGACCTTGCCCCGGTCCTCGAACTCGACCTCGGGGGCGTAGCCCTGGCGGTAGTCGGGTGTCCCGGCAACCGGTTCGGCCAGCATGGCGATGCCGGCCTCGGCCCCGGCCCGGCCGGCGATCCAGGTGCTGGGCGCCCCGACGAACTTCCCGTCCTCGTGCTCCTCGGGGTACTCGCCCAGGTTCCAGACGGTGCCATGGCCGTCCTGGGCCACGAAGGCGAGCTCCTCCTCTTCGAGCTCGCCGTCGCTCATGTCCCGGTCCCAGAGGACGAGGGTGGTCACGCCGTTGATCTCCTTGGTCACGTCGGTCACCACCAGGACCACGTGATGGGGCGTGACCCCGTCGGGCTCGGTCACGTCGCCGGCGAGGACGAGCTGGGTGCCGGGGGCGAAGGGCAGCCACTGGTTGTCGATGGCGACGGCATCGGGGAACCCGGCCGGGTCGAACCGGCGGTCGTCGCCCGCCTCGTGCGCCCGGGCCGCCACCGGCGTCACACACGCCGAGAGGATGACCACCGCCAGCATTCCGCCCCGTCGTCCGCCCATCGTCGCCCCCTCTGTCACCAAAGCCAGACAGTAACCACACGCTAAGCAATAGCAACGGGAGGATGCAATGGGCTTCTTGCCTGGGGCAGGCGGACGGCCGGAGTTCTAGGGCGTCCAGGCGGCGCCGTCGGTGTGCTCCACCCGCTGGGAGAAGGTGCCCTCACCGCCCCAGACGACGAACTCGGCGCC
>JBOGFE010000247.1:0-15387 GCA_050741935.1 Acidimicrobiia bacterium
GTCGCCGCCAGGCGCGAGGTCGCCTCCACCGCCGCCTCGAGCCGGTCGGCGGCGCCGGGCTCCCCGGGGGCGAACGCCCCGGCCGGGGCCGTGGTCACCACGGCGTCGGTCCCCAGCGCCTGGTGCAGGGCGGTCAGTCCCTTGGCCAGCTTCGTCGGGTTGGCCAGGAACTCGGCGACGTCGAGGGCCTCGATCTCGGCCGCCTGGGCCAGGACGAGCGGAGCGAAGATCCCCGGCTCCGCCCGGCCGCTGCGGGCCAGCATCCGGAGCCGGGCTCTCGGCGTGGGGCTCACGACGGCGGCGCCCGCCGGGGGGTGGGGGCCCCCCGGCACGCGGCGGGCGTGTTCCGAAGGAAGATGCGACGGCGTGGGAGCGCCTCGCCCCGCCGGGTGTCCGCCGCCATGATCAGGGTCGCATCACCGGTTCGAGCACCCGGGCGTCGGGCCAGGAGCCGTAGAAGGCGAGGATCTCGGCCGGGGGCTGCTTCTGCGACCACTCGGCCTCGAAAGCGGCGTAGGGCTTCCCCCGGGCCAGGCGGGCCTGGCGCTCGGCCGTCCGGCGCTCCTCGGTGGCGGCGACGTCGACCCGCCGGCGCTCGGGATCCCACACCACCTGGTAGATGTTCTCGGCCACCCACGGCGAGATGGCGCCCTTCTCGAGGTCCTCGCCGACCAGGGACGGATCTCGCTCCAACGGGTCGCCGTAGCCGGCGCCGCCGGTGGCGAAGCCGATGGTGATGATGTCGTTCTGGCTGTAGGGCCGCACCGTGCGGCCCTGGAACTTCGTTTCCCACTGGCCCCCTACAGAGTGCTCGGCCAGGAGGGTGGGGATGTCGAGGTCGAGGGCGTCACCCTCGGCCAGGCGGGCGACGAGGTCGGCGTCCCGCACCCCGATGCCGGGAATCGTGCACGGGGCGTAGCCGCCGAAGAGGGGCTGGGGCGTCTGGATCTTGGAGTTGTCGGCGATGGCCATCATGAACACCATCGGCACGTGGTGGGCCACCCACATCTGGGCCGTGCCCACTCCGCCCCGGTGCTTGCCGTGGCCGCAGGAGTCCTTCCAGTGCTGGGAGATGGGGATGAGCAGCGGGAACTCGTTCTCCACCAGCTCGACGTCGGGCGCCCGGCCGAACGGACACCAGGGGAAGCCGAAGGCGTCCATACCGTCGGACTCGGGCCGGCCGCCCTGGCCCTCGGTGTTGATCTGGTAGGCCAGCATGTCGGCGAAGGGCATCTTCCACTGCGACAGCCCGGCCAGCACCAGGGCGTTGCCCCCGTTGCCCTGGGACGCCCCCGCCTGCTGCCAGTGCTGGGTGGGGAACATGGCCTTGGCGAAGGTGTTGTGCACCGCGCTCATGACCCCGGTGGAGATCATCACCGAGTTCGACGTCGCCGCCCGCACGTCGGGGTAGAGGCACGACCCCGGCTCGAAGACGAAGTCGATGGGGGCGAAGGTGCCGTTGCCGATGGGCAGGTCGTGGAACACGTACTCGTAGACGAAGTTGGCGAAGTGCCCGATGGCCGCCTGGGGATGGGCGTTGTACGACGAGGCGGTCTCGGGGCCCGTCCCCGAGAAGTCGACCAGCAGCCGGTCCTCCTCCTTGGTCAGCGTCATGTAGCAGGAGCGCACAAGTCCCTGGTTCAGGCCGACGGCGTCGGCGAAGTTCACGCAGCGGAACTTCCCGTCGGGCCAGGACCGGATCCGCCGGCGGGCACCCTCCTCGGCCACGAGGAGCATCTTGCGGAACAGGCCGAGGACGAAGTCGACGCCCTCTCGCCGGCACAGCTCCAGGATGCGGGTGCGGACCCGGTCGGCGGTGGTGCAGCGGGCTTTGAGGTCCACCGCCACCATCTGCGGCGCCCGGATCCCGAAGGCCTGGAACACGTTGAGGATGTCCTCACGCAGCTCGAAGTTCTCCCCGATCTTGGTGGGGGGCAGGTTGAGGCCCTCCTCGAAGCGGGCCCGGGCCGACACCGGCATGCCCCCCGGCTCGGAGGCGCCGGTCTCGGTGGTGTGGACCAGGGCCGCCGTCCACGCCACCAGCTGGCCCTCGAAGAACACGGGCATGGCCACCAGCTGGTCGGGGTTGTGGATCCCGCCGTAGACGGCGTCGTTGGCGAACCACAGGTCGCCGTCTTTGATCCCGGGGTTCTTGGAGTAGTTGTGGAGGATGTACTTGATGACGAGCGGCGGGATGACGGCGTGCAGGTACGTGCCGCACGAACCGTTGACCATGTCGCCGCCGGCGGTGAACATGCCCACCAACGAGTCGCCGGCGATGCCCATGGCCGAGCGGCACGACCGCACGAACACGTCCATGCCCTCGTCGAGGATGTCGTTGGTGCGCTGGAAGCCGATCTCGAACTCGCCGAGGCCGATCTGCTCGACGCACTTCAGCTCGTGTTCCGTGGGCGGCTCGGGCTTGAGCCAGCGGAGCTTCTGCTCGAGCGTCGGGATGCTCATCGGGTCCCCCCTTCGGTGCCGGAGGCGGCGCCTCCGGAAGCGGCGCGGATGCCGGCCGTGGCGGCGGTGACGGGCTCGAGGATCCCGAGCCCGTGGCGGTCGATGGCGTAGCGGAAGCCGGGTGGGACCACCACGGTGGTGAGCGGCGCCTCCACGACGGCCGGCCCGTCGAGGGCGTGGCCCGGCTGGAGCAGCTCGGCGGCGTAGATCGGAGTCTCCACCCAGTCCTTCTGCTGGGGCCACCACGCCCGCCGGCTCCCGGCCCGGGCGGCGGAGGGGTCGGGCTCGGCCAGCGGGTGCTCGGGCAGCACCGGCTTGGGGGTGGAGACCGTGCACTTGAGCACGAAGTTGTCCAGGTACACCCCGCCCGGCTTGTTGACCACGAGGGGGCTGAACGCCTCGGAGAACTCCCGCTCGAACTCCTCGTAGACGGCCTCCACGTCCGCCTTGGACTCCAGGAAGAGCACCGGCGAGGCGGTCCGCTTCACGTTGACCTGCCCTCCGTAGAGCATGTCGAGCTCGAGGCTGAACCTGGCCTGGTCGACGGGGAGCCCCTCGGCCATCAGGTCCTGGCGGGCCTGGTCCATCAGCTGGTTGACGGTGGCGTTGAACGTCTCGTAGTCGGGGGTGAGGGCCTCGCTGATGGCCTCCATGAAGATCATGCGCTTCGACGTCTCGTAGACGTGGACGATGTCCATGATCGAGCTACCCAGGGCGCAGAACACCGGCGCGGCCCGGAACACGACCGCCTTGGACAGGTCGCCGAGGAACCCCGAGACGTGGGTGGGGCCGGCGCCGCCGAAGGCGAAGAGGATGAAGTCCTCGGGGTGGTAGCCGCGCAGGTGGATCTCCCGCTTGATGGCCGAGGCCATGTTCTGGTCGACGACCCGGCGGACGAGCGCAGCCGCCTCCTCCACCGACACTCCCAGCGGGTCGGCCACCTTCTCGCGGATGGCCCGCTCCGCCTTGGATCGGTTGAGCGCCATGCGGCCGCCGTAGTAGGTGTCGGGGTTGATGTAGCCGAGCACGACGTCGGCGTCGGTCACGGTGGGCTCGGTGCCGCCCTGGTCGTAGCAGACGGGGCCGGGCATGGACCCGGCCGAGCGGGGCCCGACGCCCAGCTGGTTGCCGATGGGGTTGATCCAGGCGATGGACCCGCCCCCGGCGCCGATGGACAGTGTCTGGAGCATGGTGATCGACACCATCCAGCGGTCGATGATGGGCCGGAACTCGTAGTTGCGGACGGAGTTCTCCACCACCAGGCCGATGTCGAAGCTGGTGCCGCCCATGTCGCCCGCCACCACGTTGGCGTAGCCCAGCGCCCCGGCCAGGTGGTAGGAGCCCATGAGGCCCGAGACCGGCCCGCCGTTGTAGGTGCGGCTGGCCGTGGTCTTGAACACCTCACCCGACCCGCCGGAGTTGTGGATCATCAGGAAGCTGCCCCGGTAGCCGGCGTCCCGCAGCTTGTCCCAGGTGGCGGACAGCTCGGTCTGCATGGCCCGTTGCAGGTAGGCGTCGAGGATGGCGGTCATGGTCCGCTCGTACTCACCGAGCTTGGGCACGACCTGGGAGGAGAGGACCACGGGCAGGTAGCCGATGTGGTACGCCCGGTACTCCTCCCGGATGATCTCCTTCACCCGGCGCTCGTGGGCCGGGTTCATGAAGCTCCACAGCAGCGAGACGACGATGGCCCTGGCCCCCCGTTCGATGAGGAGGCGGAGCTTGCGGCGCACGTCGTCCTCGTTGAGGGGGCGCATGACCGTGCCCGTGGAGTCGATCCGCTCCTTCACCCCCACGATGAGGTTGCGGGGGACGATCGGCTGCGGCTTGTGCTGGACGGCCAGGTTGCGGCGCTCGGCCACCCGGGTGCCGTCCACCCACTGCGCCCCCCGGCCGATGAGGATGGCGTCCTTGTGGCCCTCGGTGGTGATGAGCCCGACGCGGGGGCCCCGGCGCTCGATGAGGCGGTTCATGGCCACCGTGGTCGAGTAGCGGACCACGTCGATGCGGGGCAGCAGGTCGTCGAGCGCCTGCCCGGTCTCGAGGACCCCTTCCTCGATGGCGTTCATGAAGCACACGGACAGGTCGTAGGGGGTGGTGGGCGCCTTGGCGAAGGTGCGCTCCCCGTCGAGGGTGATGACGCAGTCGGTGAAGGTGCCACCCACGTCGATGTCGATGGAGTTGAGGTTGGCCGCCGTCGCCTCCGCCGTCATGAGGCCACCCCCTCGGGCTGGGCTTCGTGGATGCGCCCGTCGACCACGGTGATCTCGCCGTCGGCGAGGCGCTGCTGGAGACGGTCGACGTCGATCTCGATGTCGACGGTGACGGGATGCCCGGGCGGGAGGTACTCGGTCTCCACCTGGGTGCCGCAGCCGGGGCAGTAGAACTCGAGGATGCGAACCCAGTCGGGATCGGGCGAGAAGGTGAACTCGCCCTCGATGAGCGGCGGGTGGATCTCCCGCGGATCCCGCTCGTGGACCAGGCAGCCCTCCTTGTAGGGGCGGCGGGCCGAGACGAGCTCGGCGTCGCAGCGGTTGCAGCGCCACATCTCGCCGTCGACGTCGAGGTCGAGGTACTCGGTGAAGCGGATGCGGTTCGCGTTCATGCCTTTCCCCCCATGCTCATGGCGCCGTTGGGGAAGTCGTGGACGGCGAGCGTCCAGCCGGGCGGGACGAGGCAGCTCATCGTCTCTCCCACGGCCAGGGCGGGCCCGTCCACCGGCGGCGCCCCGACGAGTGCCTCCCAGTCGTGGACGGCCGCCCTCACCGTTTCCCCCCCAAGTTTGAGGACCCGTTCGCCCAGTGGCGCGGCTGCCCCCTGCGCCGCCGGGCGGGCAGCCGGCTCGTAGGTGCCGACCGGATAGCGCGCCCGCACCCGGACGAGCTCGACATCGCCCGTGCCGTCGCCGTTGCCGGCCCGTTCCAGCTCGACGTCGATGGTGGCCGCCTCCGGATCGAAGCCCTCCGCCTCCAGGTCACGAATGGCGGCGGCCCTCAGGGCCTCCTCCGCCGCCTCGGCGGTGGCGCCGCCGCCCACGCTGCGCTCGTAGACGTGGACGACGTCGGACACCGACGAGCCGAAGGCGGCGAACACCGGGCCGAGGCCGAAGACCCGGGCCTCGGGGATGCCGAGGCGCTCGGCCACAGGGGCGGCGAAGAGGGCACCGTTGCCGCCATAGGCGAAGAGACCGAGGTCACCAGCCTGGGGATCCAGGCCCGCTTTCTCCAGGGTCCCGGCCACCAGGTCGGCGACGATGCCTACCGCCGTGTCGGCCACCCGCCGGGCGGCCTCGTCGACGGAGACGCCCAGCGGTTCCGCCACCTGCTTGGCGACGACCTCCTCCGACTTGGCCGCGTCGAGCGTGCGCCGGCCACCGAGGAACCGGTCCGGGTCGAGGTAGCCGAGGAGGAGGAAGGCGTCGGTCAGGGTTGCTTCGCTCCCGCCCAGCCCGTAGCAGGCCGGCCCCGGAGCCGCCCCCATGCTGTCGGGGCCGAGCCGGATGGTCCCGCCATCCACCCGCGCCACGCTGCCGCCCCCGAGCACGGCCGAGCGCAGCAGCGGCAGCGGGGCCCGCAAGGAGATGCCGAAGATGTCGCCGTCCCGGGTGAAGAGCGGCTCGCCGCCGGCCACTACGCTGGCCTTGGCCGTCGTCCCGCCCACGTCGAGGCAGACCACGTCGGACAGGCCGGAGCGGCGGGCCAGGTAGGCGGAGGCGTGGGTGCCGAACACCGGCCCCGACTCGATGGTGTCGAGGGCCTTGGTCTTGCCCACCCGGGCCACGCCGCCGTTGATGTGGCCCACCAGCAGCGGCCGGTCCCAGCCGTCGTCGTACTGGAGCATGTCCTCGGCCTGGAACAGCGAGGTGGCCAGGCGGGTGTGGGTGAAGGCGTTGAGGAGCGAGGCGTGCGCCCGGGTGGCGTCGTCGTGGACCTGGGCCATCTCGGAACCGAGCAGAACGGGCACGGCGCCGAGGAAGTGGTCGGGATACTGCCCCTCCACCACGTCGCGCACCGCCCGCTCCTCGGTGTTGTCGGGGAAGGATCCGTCGAGGCTCACGCAGATCCGGCGCACCCCGTCCTCGAAGAGCTTCTTCACGGCGCCGAGGACGTCGGTGGGCCCGGCGCCGGCGGGCAGGCCGATGATGTTGTGCTCGGCCACCAGAGTGCCCACCACCGGCGAGCGGCCCGACCCGTAGAGGTCGGCTTCGTGGCCCTCGCGCACCAGGAGCCCGACCTTGGCCCCCTTGCCCTCCCCAAGGGCGTTGGAGGTGATGGTCGACGACCACCGGATGAACGAGACCTGGTCGAGGAACCCGGCGATGTCGTCGCCGTGGCCCAGGGCTCGGGCCGCCTCCACCAGGACTTGGCGGAAGGAGACGGTGAAGTCGTGCGGGGTCGTGTCGACCTTGATGGCCGTCAGCTCGGAGCCGCCGGCGATCAGGCCGTCGGTCATGGTCCCGCCCGTGTCGATGTCGACCGTATACATGGACCGCCCTCCCCGATCGGGAACTTCTCCGGCGGACGCGCGCCGCCGGGCACAGGCGAGCCTCGCGCCCGCCCGCCGGGGCGACCATGTGCGGCGGAGACAAAAGAGGGGCCGTATCATTTGGCGCTTCCGGACAACGGAGGGACCCATGGCGGTCGCCGTCGAGGAGAGCCAGCGGAAGATCAACGCCCTGGTCCAGGTGGGCCGGGCGCTGATCTCGACCGCCGACTACGAGCAGGCGCTGCGCACGCTCATCGAGACGGTGAGCCGCCTCCTCGACGTGGAGACGGGCGGGTTCCTGCTCTACGACCCGGCCCGGGACGAGCTCGTCCTCCAGCAGCCCGCCTTCGGGATCGACGATCCCGAGCTCATCTCCGAGTACCACGTCCCCCTCGCCGCCGGAGGGAACGCGGTGCGGGTGTTCCTCTCCCGCCGTCCCTACATGTCCAACGACGCCGCCCATGACCCGCGGCTCATCCAGCGCTTCGTGTCCATGTTCGGGGCCCGCAACTCCCTGTCCATCCCGCTCGTCGTGGAGGACCGCGCCGTCGGAGTGTTCCACGCCATCAACAAGCGTGGCGGCGAGTTCGACGAATCCGACCTCGAGCTGCTCGTCCTGGTGGCCCCGCTCATGGCGGTGAGCATCCAGTCGGCGCAGATGTTCCGCGAGCTGCGCGAGCAGCGCCGCCAGCTGGAGCGGGCGGTGTTCCTCCAGGCCGAGCTGTCCCGCACGGTGGTCGACGCCCCCGGGATGGAGCCGCTGACCGAGCGCCTGGCCGACCTCATCGGCCGGCCCGTCAAGGTGCTCGACGGTGCCCTCCGGCCCTTGGCCAGTGCCCGCTGGCCCTCCGAGACGGACGACCAGCCGGTGATGACGCCCATCGCCGTCGGGACCCACTTCGGGGGCTACCTGGCCGTGCTCCCCGCCGGCGCTCCCCTCGACGTGCTCGACACCCGGGCCATCGAGCACGCGGCGGGCATCTTCGCCCTGGAGATGCTCCGGGAGCAGAGCGCCTACGAGGTGGAGTCCCGCCTGAAGGGCGACCTCCTCCAGGATCTGTTGACGGGCAGCTACCGCGACGAGGCGGAGGCCGAGCGGCTCGTGCACCGCCTCGGCTACACGCTGGCCGGGCCCTGCCGGGTGGTGCGGATCGAGACCGCCCAGCGGGGTGGCGGCCCCCGGCCGGTCCGCTGGCAGGAGGAGATGCAGGGGCCGCAGTCCCGCCTCTATGCCGCCCTCATCGAGGTGTGCTCGGAGGTCCTCGGGGTGGCGGCGGTGGCGCCGTGGCGGTCGGGGTTCCTCATGCTGCTCCCCGCCGCCGGGCCCGAAGCCGACCTGGAGGCGGCCAGCGAGCTGTTCGGCCGGTTCCGGACGGCCGCCGGCCAGGTCCGTCCCGGCCTCGCCCTGATCATGTCGCTCGGCTCGGCGGTCCCGTCGGTGGCCGGGCTCGGCCAGTCACTGGACGAGGCGGAGCGGGCCCTGGCCGTCGGGCGCACCCTGGACGTCACCGACCGCCCGCTGGTCTTCGACCACCTCGGGGTGTACCGGGTCCTGCTCGGGCCCAACAGCGCCCGGGACCGGCGCGACTTCGTCGACGAGGCCCTCGGCGCCGTCATCCGCTACGACGGCGACCACGGCACCGACCTGGTCGGCACCCTGGGCGCCTTCGTGGCGGCCGACTACGGCGTGAACGAGGCCGCCGCCCGCCTGTACGTCCACGCCAACACGCTCAAGTACCGCCTCAAGCGCATCCGGGCGCTCCTCGGCGGCGACCCCTCCCGGGGCGACCTCCGCCTCCAGGTGGAGCTCGCCCTCAAGCTCCTGGAGCTGCCCCGCCTGGCTGCCGCCGCCAGCCCAGCGGACGGGCGGTCGACGAGGGGCAGCTGAAGGCGATGCCCAACCGTTTCCTGCCGTCAGCCGTCGTGTTCGCCGTCGTTCTGATGTCATCCCCGCCGGTGGCGGCTGCGACCGGCGTGCCACTGCCGGGGGTGAGCGGCCCGGTGTCGGGGGGCGTGCGCACCGGCGGGCCGCAGGCGTCGGCGATCTACGACCTGGCCCGGTACGGCTACACGGAGCGGGAGCACTTCATCGAGGGCACGGCCACGAGCACCGACATCGTCCCCACCGACTACGCACCCCGGGAGTCCGGCCGGACGGTGGCCCCCGGCACGAAAGCCCGCTACAAGACCCGGATGATCGTCGCCCTGCCGCCCAGGGAGCAGTTCAAGGGGTGGGCGATGGTGGAGTGGGCGAACGTCACCTTCCAGCAGGACGTCATGTTCGCCTTCCGAACTGCGGAGCCCGATCCGATGGGCGGGTTCCCGGTCGATTGGGTCGTCGCCGGCGGGTCGTCACAGCCGTGCGGGCGGTTGGCCTTTGTCAACGGGGTGGACGGTGGTGCGCTCGTCGACGGCTACCTGATGCTGATCTGTGGCGCGGCGGTGGGAGAGGGCAAGCACACTGTCGTCCCCGCTACGGCACCGCCGGCGTTGTGGGTGAACAGCGAGCTGGAGGGCCGCAACGTTCCCGGTCCCGACAGCACTGAGTTCCGCATCTGGGAGGTGGCGGGGTCGTCCCACGTCGGCAACTACGCCATGACGCAGTCGGCGGCGACGATCGCCCGGGACGGTGGATCGGTGGGCGGATCCCGCACCGCGGGGATCGGCTGGGACGAGGACGCCCAGCGGCAGTACGGCGAGCACGCCGGGCGGCCGTGTCTGAACCGCTTTCCCCTGCACTACGCCATGATGGCGGCCGCCGAGGCGTTACCGACGTGGATCATGACGGGGAGGGCACCCGAGAGCGCCCGCTACGAGCGCAACGGTTCGGAGCTGGTCCGCGATGGCGACGGCAACATGCGCGGGGGTGTGCGGCTTCCCCCCATCGACGTGCCGGTGGCGACCTCTGCCGGCGCTGACTGTCCGGTGGCGATCATGGGTTCGACTGACAGGTTCGATCCGCTCACGCTGGCCCGCCGGTACCCGAGCCATGACGACTACGTGAGGAAGATGGCCGCCGCCACGAGCACGGCCCTCGCTCGGGGCTGGATGCTGGAACCGGAAGCCACCGAGCTGATGCGCCTGGCCGAGGCGGCGCCCATCCCGGGTCCGTCCGCCCTGGCGGTAGCGACGCCGGGCACGAGCGGGCACCGCTGACGAGTCTGCCGCGCCCTCAGCCCAGGGTGGCCGCGAACGACTCCAGCGCGGCGCGGGCACCGCCTTCGATGGGTTCGCCGTGACCGAAGAGGAGGGTGTCGAAGTCCAGGCCGGCGAGCTTCTTCACCGAGGCGTGGGCGGCGGTCATGTCCTCGGTGTACTGGGGGCTGGGGCCGGCCACGCCCTCCGGCTTGCCGACGACGCCGTCGCCCGTCACCAGCAGGCGGGTGTCGGGGTCGAAGACGCAGATGTGGCCGGGGGTGTGACCGGGGGTGGCGACGATCTGCAGGCCGAAGATCTCAGCCTCGTCCGCCGCCACCTGCAGCGGCCGGGGGGAGTCGATGGCGGCGATGTCCGCCTGGCCCGCCCAGGCGGTCGCGCCCGTGGCTGCCTCCAGCACCGCGGCCAGGCTGCCGGCGTGGTCAGGGTGCTTGTGGGTGACGATGACGTGGCGCACATCGGCCCAGCCCAGGCCGGCGGCGGTGACCGCTTCGCCGATCCCGGTTTCGCTCCCCTCGAGGCCGGTGTCGACCACGGCCGCTTCCCGGCCCCGGGCCAGCACGTAGGCGGACACCGAGCCCAGCGACGCCCGCTTCCACACGAGCCTGCCGTCACCGGCCGGCTCGGTGGCGCTCTCGGGTTCGGTGGTTTCGGGCTCCGACCCGCCGTCAGGACCGCTCGCCTCGGGCGGGGACTCGTCGTCACCGCCGCAGGCCAGTCCGGCGCCGAGGATGGCCACCGCCACCGCGCCTTTGCCCAGCTCCCACAGGAAGAGTCGACGGGTCAGCTGGTGGAGTCGTGTCATGCGCGGAGGTTATCCCCGGACCGGCGGCCGCGTACCGAGCGTCAAGGCACACGCGAATCCGTACTGGTACGGAGCCCCCTCTTCTGCATTTTTCGTAACCTTTTTGCGAACAGTGAGTGGACCTGTTGCGCGAGGCCCGCGCCCACATCAGGGGGGATCCACGATGTCGTTCACAATTACCGGTGAAGTCGTCGAACGGGAGAGCGGCCGCAGGATTGCAGGGTTGGTGATTCGGCCGTACGACGCCGACCTGCTGTACGACGACGTGCTTGGATCCACGGTCACCGGCGACGACGGCAGCTTCACGATGAGCTACCGGGAGCGGGACTTCGCCGAGTTGTTCGAGCATCGGCCCGACGTCTATCTGTCGATCGAATCGCCGCTCGGAACACACCTGCACGATACGGAGCAGTGTGCGCACTGGGAGGCCTCGGGGGAAGCGCATTTCACCGTGGAGCTCGATCGGGCGGTCCTGGGCTACCTGTCGCCGAGCCGGCCCTCAGGTCGGGTGGAAAGCGGCGTGCCGATTGGCGTCGCCCGGCCCGGCATCGAGCAGCGCGGTGGGTTCCACACCGTCCGCCTGCCGGGATTCAACACGGCCTCCGCCCCGCCCGGCGCCCCTGCTGTACCCGAGCGGGTGCAGTACGCCATCCTTCCGCTCGGTGCGACGGTCCGTGATCTGGACGTGGATCTTGGCGATGTGGTCAGGCTGACGGGCCGCGTCTCCCCCCTTCCGGTCCAGCCGCCCATCTGGGACGTGGATCCGGAGTCGGATACTCCGGCCATTGCCGACGGGGGCCGCTTCTGCTTCGTCCCCCTCGACGAGCGGCATCTCCGGGACGGTGCATACCCAGGCAATCCCGTTGTCGTAGCCGGCGTCGAGAAGATCGGAGGATTCCCGGTCGCCGTCATCCGCATTCGTCCTGTCCAGTACGACCCCGTCGACCACGCCTTCGTGTCGTACCCGGACCTGCGGTACACCCTCCACTTCGACACCGAGGAACCGGCTGAAGAGGACAGTGGAGGAGAGGCCGATGCGTACGAGCCGGCGGTTGGATACCGCCACCTGAGGGCTGTGATCGAGCATCCGGACGTCGTCGTCGCCGGCAAGGTGCTCTTCGAGCCCCCTCCACTCGAGCCCGAGCACGTGCCCTGTGTCATCGTCACCGACAACTACGCCTGGCCGGAGGAGCTTCCGGCCGGTCCGGAGATGACCCGGCCACCCACCCTGATCGAGCGGGGAGCCCAGCTCGACGGCGACATGGTGAAGGAGTTCGAACGTCTGGCGAAGTGGAAGACGGCACGGGGAACCCGTACCCGGGTGGTCACGATCAGCGACATCGTCAGCGGCGCATTCGGCGACTGCACGCAGGGCGGCTTCGTCCGCGACCTCCAGGAGGTCATCCGCAACTTCATCAAGTACGCCCGTCAGCACTGGGGTACGCAGTACCTTTTGCTCGGGGGCGATGTGAACGTCGTCCCCATCCGCCGGCTTGCCTTCTACGTGTCGGAACGTCCCGGCGCCTGGGATGCGGAGCGCGTCCCCAAGGACCCCACCAACCCGGTTCCACCGCCCCGGACATGCTACGTCGATGGCACGGTGGCCAAGCTGCACCTGGACACCGGCCTCTATGGCAACAACACGTTCCCGGCCGACACCGAGCCCCTCTACACCCAGGCCGGTGGTCGCATCTTTTTCGACTCCGCCGCCTCCGCCACGAACCCCGGCTGGTACTACGTAGCCGAAGAGGCCTTCCAGAAGGACTCCGGCTTCACACCCCTACCCCCTGGGGAGCACTCCGAGTTCGTCATCGTGGAAGGTCCCCAGGGTCTGGTGAACGACGACTATTACTGGCTCGGGCCAGGGCGGAGCGCCCCCAGCGACCTCTACTACGCCAGCGTGACCGGCCCCGCATACGGCAAGTCCGGCATCCACGACTTCGACCCCCGAAGCTACGGCGTCTACGGCCAGCACCGGTGGGACCCTGCGGCGGGGCGGGAGGTTGCCCTGGACGCCAGCTTCAACGTCATGGCCGACATCTGGGTGGGCCGCGTCCCGGTGGAGACCGGCGCTGAGGCGACGGCCTTTGTCGACAAGGTCATCACCTATGAGCGGCTGGAGATGCCGAACGGTGGCGAGGTCAACTTCTCCTACCTCCGTCGGATCATCCTCGGAGCTGCCTACATGCTCCATGAGGACCAGTACTCGCAGACCATGCAAGCCGAGGTGGACGGCATCTCCATCACACCACCGCTGTCGGCAGAGAGTCCGCCCGTCGTCAGCAGCAACCCGCTCAAGGTCGGCTTCTTCCATCCCTCGAACGGATCAACCGTGATCAACATCCACCTCCAGCCGATCGTCGTCGTGGAACTGGCCAAGGCCAACCTGCCGGCGAACGGCCCCAACTACCGCTTGGTGGCCCGTTTCCCCCACGCCGAGATCGCGGTGCCATACGATCCGGGCCCCGCCGCGTCGGGCCCGAGGTGGTCCTTCGCCAAGACCTTGTCCTTCGACGGCCAGGAGACGGGCAAAGCGACCGCCTTTGTCGTGGTGAAGGACCTCGACACCCCGGCGTTGCCCAACTCCTTCTTTTGGGAGCCGGTAACGGTGGAGTTGGGCGCGGAGCAAAAGGAACGTCTCCGAAAGTCGCTGGCGACCCGCTTCCCGTCGTTCTCTGAGGTCCAGCGCTTCTACAAGGACCATTTCGAACTGGTCGCCCCACCCCCTATCCAGCCCCTCGACGCGCCCACCATCCGATCTGCGATCGACGATGGCTGCCATTTCCTTAGTCTGACCGGTCACGGCGGACCCGCCGGCTGCTGTGACGTCGCGAGCGGGACCAAGTTCGCCAACAAGGGCCGCTATTTCATTGCCTTCGCCGACGCCTGCTCCACCGCCTCACCGGACGAAGGACCGGACTCACTCGGCGAGGTCGCCCTCAATCAGGACGGAGGGGGCGGTGTCGGCTACGTGGGCCACACCCGGACTTCCAGGGTCGGTACCGGTGACGACTATGAGGAGTCGTTCTGGTGTGCGCTGCGCCTCTTCGGTCGTCTCGGTCCGGGGGCAGGATTGCGCCCACCAGGGCAGGCCGCCCAGCTCATGACCCATAACTTCGTCCAGATCCTCTATGGGGACCCCGAAATGCCCATCTGGACGGACGTGCCTGACGATTATTCGGTGGTCCACCCGATGGAGACTTCCTGGGGTGAGAAGTTGGAGGTCCTTGTGCTGCGGGCCGGGAAGCCCCTGGCCGGCCAGCGGGTGACCCTCATGGGTGGTTGGACGGACTCCTCCCAGCCGCCGCTCATCTGGCAGATCAAGCAGACCAAGTCCACCGGACGGGTCACGTTCCAGCTCCCCCCGGAAGGAACGTTGAAGACGCTCGACATCACCATCGTTCCTGCCGAGGACGCCCAACCACTCTCGCAGCGCCCGAACTTCAAGCCTTACGTCGCTGAAATTCTCGTGGCCACGTAACGGACCCGATCATCCGGCCTCGGGCTCGGGCGGCCAGCCGTTGGCGAGGGGCAGCAAACCGGCGGTGCTGCCGAGCCATTCGTAGGTCACCGCCGGGCCGGCGGAGGTGGCGATCTCGACGCGCCGGTGGAGTTGACCCTCCCCTTCGATTTCGTCGAGCAGCCTCACGGCCTCCTCGATCACGCCTCGCTTCAGCACCACGGCGACGCCGGGGATCTCGCCACCCGGTCCGAAGATCGCCGCCGGGTAGCCGCGGCCCGTGTCCCACAGCCGTCCCCGGCAGGTAGCCGGTCGCCAGGAGTCGGCGAACGGGCGGAGATGGCGCCAGCGGGCTTGTCCCGGCATCATCGCGCCGGAAACTGTTATCTATCCAGATCTGGACTCGCTCCAGCATCGGGGTTAGGCTGCCCGGCCGTGTCCAGCGAGACGTCCGACGCGCTGCTGCGCCGCCACGGTCTGCAGGTCACGGCCCAGCGGCTGGCCGTGTTGCGGGCGGTGTCCGACCAGTCGCACCGCACCGCCGATGACATCTACATGGTCGTCGGGGCCGAGATCGGTGCCATCTCGCGTCAGGCGGTGTACGACACCCTCGCCACCCTCACCGACAAGGGCCTCTTCCGGCGCATCCAGCCCGCCGGGTCGCCGGCCCGCTACGAGAACCGGGTCGACGACAACCACCACCACCTGATCTGCCGAGCGTGCAACCGGATGGTCGACGTCGACTGTGCGGTTGGCGATACCCCCTGCCTGACGGCCGCCGACGACTCGGGCTACGAGATCGACGAAGCCGAGGTCATCTACTGGGGCCAATGTCCCGAGTGTGTCGCGGCGGCTGATCCCAGACCAACACCAGGAAACAGCGAGACAGGAGAGGACCGTGACGGAGAGCGTCAGCGAAAGCGAGAACCCGGAAATCCCCGCGCCAACCCCGAAGGCTCACCCGCCGAGGACGAACCGTGACTGGTGGCCCAACCAGCCGGACCTGAGTGTTCTCCAC
>JBOGFE010000248.1:0-12063 GCA_050741935.1 Acidimicrobiia bacterium
GCCAGGGCCAGCCGGCTGCGCCGGATCGGGGCCACCTCGACCGTCGGGTTGCGGGGCGGGATCGGCCCCCCGGGCAGCGCCCCCCGGCGGGCGAAGCCCCACAGGCGGGCCTCGACGGGCAGTGCCCGCCGGCGCACCCCGCCGGCGAACTCGGCCCGGCCGTAGAGGCGCACGACCGTCTCGCGCCGGGCCACGTGGACGGAGTCCTCGGTGGACGCCCCGCCCGGCTCCACCGTCCGCAGGGCGGGTCGCAGGCCCTGGGTGACCTCGATCCCCATCGGCTGGAAGTCGACCTTGCGGGCGTAGCCCTCCCGGGGCGGGTCGGGCGCGCCGGTCCCGGTCACGGTCACGTCGTCGGTGACGAGGAACCCGTCTCCCACCGCCACCGCATGGATGCGGCTCTCGCCCGGGGGCACCTTCACCCCGTCGAGACGGAACGACCAGTTGATCGCCGCCGCCCGCCCGTCCACCACCCCGCGGGGCGAGGGTTCGCCCAGCTCCACCTCCCGGGTGACGAAGGACACCCCGTCCCAGCCCACCCAGGTGACCCGCACCTCGTCGAGCGGGGTGGCGCCCGCCGTGAAGCCGCCCCGGGGGGCGTTGAGGAACACACCTCCGTTGACGGCGAAGGCCGTGGCGGCGTCGAAGGACTGGCCCGGGGTGGGCCGGGAGATGCTGATCTCCGCTTCGGAGACACCCCCGCGGGCGGGGGCCGTGAACGGCGCCTCGGAGAAGAACAGCCGGTCGAACTCGGGGCGGTTGTAGTTGTCGCCCACCAGAGTGACGGTGTCGAAGGCGGATCCGTCGGTGCGGAACACCAGCATGCAGGTGACGAGGGCGCTGCCGCCGCTCACGAACACCGAATCGACGCCGGCCTCCGGGGCGTCGGCCGGGCCCGTGCGCAGGCTGGCGGAGCCGTGGTCGCCGGCGCCGGACTGGCCGACGTAGAGCCCCACGACCCGTTGCGGGCGGTCGAAGCGGATCTCGACCACGTTGTCGCCGTACCGGCGGTCCCCGGGGCGGTCGCCGGCGTCCCGCCACCGGACCCCGTTGGCCTCGCTGATGGTGCCGGTGGACGGAGCGAAGACCGACAGGCGCTCGGTCCCGGCCGTCCGGGCCCGGGTCAACTGGTGGAGGTTGTCGGCCGAGAGCCGCAGCCCCGGGATCGCCTCGGAGGGGTCGGTGCCGGCGGGCAGGTCGTCGAAGTCGACGATCTCGGCCCCCTCGGGCGGGGTGCAGCGGGGCCGGAAGCCCCCGGGGTCGAGGCGGGCCAGTCCCTGCTCGTCGAGGCGGACGGTGGTGGAGGGGCCGTACAGGCCCGTCCCGATGCCGGTCCTGGGCGTCCCGGCCAGGAGCGTCGGGGTGGGCCGGGCGGGTGCAGGCGGCGCCCCGGGAGTGGCGGGTCCGGCCGGTGCCGTCGTGGTCGTCGTCGTTGACGTCGAGGTGGACGACGACGACGAGCTCGAACTGGTCGACGAGGCCGGCTCGGTGGACGTGGTCGTCGAGTCCTCGGGAACGCTGGTCGTGGTGGTGCTGGGGAGTCCGGTGACGGTGAAGGTCGTCTGCGCCGAGTCCCCTCCCTCGCACGGAGGGCTGCCGACCGTGCAGGCGGTCACGGTGTGGTCCCCCGGCTGGGCGTCGGCTGGGACGTTGAAGGACGTGGCGAACCCGCCGTTCTGGTTCACCTGGGCCGTGGCCACGGAGGTCTGGTCGAAATAGACGTCGACAACGGCCTGCGGCTTCCAGTCCCCGCCCTCGACCGCGACGGGGGTATCGGGCGGGCCCTCCTTCGGCGACACCAACATGGACACCGCCTGGGCCTCGGGCGCCCGCACGAGCGGGCCCAGAGCGAGGACGACGGTCAGGATCAGCACAATCCGCAGCCCCCGCATTGACGGGAGATTAGATGGGCCGATCCCGGGGTCGGGGTGATAGACCACCATGGCCATGTACACCGACATCCGCTATGAGCCGGCGGACGGCATCGCCACCATCACGATCTCCCGGCCCGAAGTTCTCAACGCCGTCCGGCCCCTCACCGTCGAGGAGCTCACGGAGGCCTTCCACGAGGCCTGGGCCGACCGCACCATCGGGGTGGTCATCTTCACCGGCACCGGCGACCGGGCCTTCTGCGTCGGAGGTGACGCCTCGGCCCGGGCCGACGGCGGCGGCTACAAGTCCGCCCCCGGCCAACGCCCCGCCCGCTCCGACCTCGGCGTCGACATGGAGGATCTCCACACCGTCATCCGGGACATCCCCAAGCCGGTCATCGCCGCCGTCAACGGCTACGCCATCGGCGGGGGCCACGTCCTCCACGTGCTCTGCGACCTCACCATCGCCGCCGAGCACGCCCGCTTCGGCCAGGTCGGCCCCAAGGTGGGCAGCGTCGACCCCGGCTTCGGCACCGCCTACCTCACCCGGTTGGTGGGCGAGAAGCGGGCCCGGGAGATCTGGTACCTGTGCCGGCAGTACAGCGCCGCCGATGCCCTCAAGATGGGTCTGGTCAACGCCGTGGTGCCGGGCGAGCAGCTGATGGACGAGGCCCGGGCCTGGGCGGGCGAGATGCTCGAGCGCAGCCCCACCGCCCTCAAGCTGGCCAAGGCCAGCTTCAACGCCGCCAGCGAGCACATCCGGGGCATCGCCGCCCTGGGGATGACGGGCCTCGCCCTGTACTACGACACCGAGGAGTCGGCCGAGGGCACCCGGGCCTTCAAGGAGAAGCGGCCGCCCGACTTCTCCAAGTTCCGGCGTTGAACGAACGGCCCGTCGCGCTCGTCACCGGATCGTCCCGGGGCATCGGACGGGCGGTGGCGCTGGCCTTCGCCCGGGCCGGCCACGACGTGGCCGTCCACTACCGGCGGGAGGCGGAGGCGGCCGAGGCGGTGGCCAAGGAGGTGGAGGCGGCCGGGGCCGGTGCGCTCCTGGTGGCCGCCGACCTCCAGGACCCGGAGGCGCCCGGGAGGATGCTGGGGGCGGTGGCGGAGCGCTTCGGCCGCCTCGACGTGCTGGTGGCCAACGCCGCCTCCAGCGTGTTCCGGCCCCTGCTCGAGATCGAGCCCCGCCACCTCGACCTGACCTTCCGGACGGTGGTGCAGTCGTTCCTCCTCCTCGTCAAGGGGGCGGTGCCGTTGATGGAAGGGCGCCCGGGCACGGTGGTGGCGGTGTCGGGGATCGACACGGTGTGGGTCATCGACGACCACGGCCTGCTGGGGGCGGCCAAGGCGGCCCTGGAGCAGCTGGTGCGCTACCTGGCCGTCGAGCTCGGCCCCCGGGACGTCGCCGTGAGCGCCGTGATGCCCGGCTACGTGGAGACCGCCTCCTACCAGTACTACCGGGACAACGTGCACCACGCCGGCCCCGAGGCGCTGGAGGAGGAGGCGATCGCCCGCACCCCGGCCGGGAAGATCGCCAGCCCCGACGAGATCGCCGCCATCATCCACTTCCTCACCACCCCCGCCGGCCGGTGGATCCGGGGCCAGACCATCGTCACCGACGGCGGCATCACCCTGCGCTGAGGCGATGGCGATCGACATGGCAATGCCACACCGATCGCCATCACCTGAGCCACGCCGGGCGGTGAGCGGTGAGCAGGAACTCGGGGTGGTCGAGGCCGGGCGGACGGCGGCCGTAGTCGCCCGGCTCCACCGACCACAGGCCGTCGACCTCCAGGCCGGCGCCGGCGACCATGAGGCGCAGCTCCCTCGGCGTGAAGCAGGTGGTCCAGGCGTCGTACTCGGCGTCGCGCCCGTCGGGGTCCTTCACCTGGAACACCTCGTGGTGCACGCCCCGGCCGGCGTCGAAGCCGGCGACGTCGGTGCCCTCGTCGAGGTGGCGGACCTGGAAGTAGGCGGAGAAGGCGGTGAGCGCCAGGCGGCCCCCGGGTTCGAGGGCCCGGGCCATGCCGGCCAGGACGGCACCGTCGGGGTCGAGGGGCGCCCCCGGCCCGCCGGCCAGGCCGAAGGCGCCCTGGCACAGGGAGATGACGGCGTCGAACTCGGCGTCGTAGCCGAGCGCCCGGGCGTCGCCCCGCACGAACGTGGCTCCCGCGGGTGCGTCCTTCCGGGCCAGGTCGATGAAGCGCTCGGAGATGTCGACCCCTGTCACCTCGACGCCGAGACGGGCCAGGGCGTGGGCGTGGCGGCCAGGACCGCAGCCGACGTCGAGGACCCGCATCCCCGGCGCCAGGCCCAGCTCCTCCACCAGGAAGGCCACCTCCTGGCCCGTTCCCTGGGTGAACGAGTAGCGCAGGTAGGCCTCGCCCAGATGGTCGGCCACGTCCTCGAACCAATGCCGGTCGTCCATCTACCTGACGGTAGTGTCCGGCGGATGGCTGAGAACCTGCTTTCCCTGGCCGAGGTCGATCCCGACCGTCCGGCGATCATCGACGAGTTCACCGAGCTGACCCGGGCGGAGTTCAACTCCCGGGTCAACCAGCTGGTCCACGGCCTGCGCGGCGCCGGGTTGGGGCCGGGCGACACCGTGGCCCTCCTCTCCGACAACCGCCACGAGTACATGGAGACGGTGGCCGCCACCGGCTGCAGCTCCTGGGTGCTCGTCCCCCTCAACTGGCACTTCACCGCCGGCGAGCTGGCGTACATCCTCGAGGACTCCGGCACCAAGGTCCTCCTGGCCGACGCCGCCTTCTCCGATCTCGCCGTGGCCGCCGCCGCCGAGTCGCCCGGGGTGGAGATCAAGATCATGTTCGGTGGCCCGGCCGCCCCCGGGGCCCGGGGTGTCCCCGAAGACGCAGGCTTCGCCGACTACGAGGAGCTCCTGGCCGCCTCGCCCACCACCGAACCCGAGGACCAGGCCACCGGCGCCTACCTCCTCTACACCTCGGGCACCACGGGCCGGCCCAAGGGCGTGAGCTCCACGGCCTTCGCCACCGGCCAGCCCCTCATGGTGCGCAACATCATGCTCCAGGGCCTGGCCGGCCTCTTCCAGATGCCCGAAGGCGGGGCGGTGCTGGTCAACTCGCCCCTCTACCACGGCGGCCCGTTCCTCTACACCCACCTGGCCGCCGCCCTGGGCGCCACCGTGGTGGCCCGTCGGCGCTTCGACGCGGCCGAGACCCTCCGGCTCATCGACGAGCACAAGATCACCACCGCCTACTTCGTCCCCACCCATTTCGTTCGGTTCCTCAAGCTGGACGAGGCGACCCGCAAGACCTTCGACGGGTCGAGCCTGAAGGCCGTGTACCACACCGCCGCGCCCTGTGCCCCCGAGGTCAAGCGCCAGATGCTGGAGTGGTGGGGGCCGGTCATCCACGAGCTCTACGCCGCCACCGAGACCGGGGCGCTGGGCACCTTCGTCACCGGGGCCGAGTGGCTGAACAAGCCCGGCACCGTGGGCCGGGCCATGCCGGTGGCCGAGATCCTCATCATCGGGGCGGACGGGCAGCGCCTCGGCCCGGGCCAGGAGGGCCAGATCTACATCAAGAACCTGGTGGGCGGGGACTTCGAGTACAAGGGCGCCCCGGAGAAGACGGCCGAGGCCCACCTCGAACCCGGGGTCATGACCGTGGGCGACGTCGGCTACCTGGACGAGGACGGCTACCTGTTCCTCTGCGACCGCAAGATCGACATGGTCATCTCCGGCGGGGTCAACATCTACCCGGCCGAGATCGAAGCCGTGCTCGTCACCCATCCGGCCGTGGCCGACGCCGCCGTCTTCGGGGTGCCCAACGACGAGTTCGGCGAGGAGGTCAAGGCCGTGGTGGAGCTCGCCCCCGGCCACGAGGCCTCCGACGAGCTGGCCGTTGACCTGTTGAACTTCGCCCGCCAGCACCTGGCCCGGTACAAGGTGCCCCGCTCCGTCGAGTTCAGCGCCGGCCTGCCCCGCACGCCGACGGGCAAGCTGCTCAAGCGCGAGCTGCGCGACCCCTATTGGGCCGGGCGGGAACGGGTGATCTGACGCCCCGGGGGGCGGTCAGCTCAGTTGCTGCTGGGTGACAGGCGGGCCAGCAGGGCGGCCAGGGTGGACCGGTCAACCAGCGAGGACTTGGGCAGCTCGGCCAGGGCGCGCAGCACCTTGGCCTGCTCGTCGTCGGTGCCGGCCGCCTCGAGGAGGTCGAGGAGGACGTCGTTGGCCGCGTAGCGGTCCATCACGCCGGCAGTGCCGAACTCGGCCAGGACAGCCTGGACCCGGTCGCTGAAGTTGGCCTCGGTGGTCGTCGCCATGTCCGCTCCATCCTCCCCGGTCTTCATACGGGGGAGGTATCGACCATACCGGCGCCGGACTTGACTCCGAACTGGCCCCGAAATTGACACCGGGCCGGCCCGAAGGCCGGCCCGGTGGCAGCAGCTCCTCGACTCGTCGAGGAGGCAGGGGTCAGGTGGCGGGAGCTGTGGTCGGGCTCGTCCCGCCCGCCTTAGCAGGTGGCTCCTGGCCGTGACGCAGCGCTTCCAGCTCCTCCCAGATCTTCACGTCCTTCGTCTCCTTCAGGGTGAGGGAACCCACCACGAAGGTGATCGAGGCGATGACGATCGGATAGATGAGGCCGGCGTACATGCTCTTGGTGGCCGAGTTGACATACAACCCGATCAGCGGCAGCAGCCCTCCGAACACGCCGTTGCCGATGTGGTACGGCAGCGACAGCGACGTGTACCGGACCTTGGCTGGGAACGCCTCCACCAGATAGGCGGCGATGGGGCCGTACACCATCGTCACGAAGATCATCTGGATGAAGATGAACATGACCAGCAGCGGGAAGTTCGGGCTCGTCTTGGAGGCGTCGGCCGCCCCGGCGGCGAGGTTGTCCTTGTAGGTCTTGTCCGTCTTGGCCGTGACGACCTTGCCCTCGGAGTTGATGGCCGAGAGCTTGGGTTCCTTGGTGATGGGATCGGTGGTGGACTTCAGCGCGACGATGTCGGTCTTGGCCGCGGCCTGCATGCCGTGGTAGATGGGCACGTAGAAGATGGCGGCCAGGAGGCAGCCGGTCATCATGATCTTCTTCCGCCCGATCCTGTCGGACAGAGCGCCGAAGACGACGAACAGCGGCATGCCGAGCAGGATGCCGACGGCGATCACGATCCGGGCCGCCTCGGTCTCCAGCTTGAGGATGGTGGTCAGGTAGAACAGGGCGTAGAACTGTCCCGTGTACCACACCACCCCCTGGCCGGCGGTGGCGCCGAACAGCGAGCGCAGGATCCGCTTCCAGTTCTCCCACCCCCTGAGGGCGTCCCGGATGGGCGCCGTACTCGTCTTCCCGCCGGCCTTGAGACCGGCGAAGATCGGGGACTCCTTCATCTTCAGCCGGATGTAGAGCGACAGCGCGACGAGGATGATGGAGAGGAGGAACGGGAGCCGCCAGCCCCAGTCGATGAAGGCGGCCGGCGTCATGTTCCGCTGGATGATGATGACCACGAAGATGGCCAGGAACAGGCCCAGGGTGGCGGTGATCTGGATGAAGCTGGTGTAGAAGCCCCGCTTGTTGTCGGGCACATGCTCGGCCACGTAGATGGCGGCTCCGCCGTACTCACCCCCCAGTGCCAGGCCCTGCAGGATCCTGAACAGGATGAGCAATATCGGTGCCGCGTATCCGATCGTGGCGTAGCTCGGCAGCAATCCGACGGCCGCGGTACACGTACCCATGACGAGCAGCGTCACCAGGAAGGCGTACTTCCGGCCGACCAGGTCGCCGATCCGTCCGAAGAACAGCGCCCCGAAGGGCCGGACCACGAAGCCGACGGCGAAGGTCGACAGGTACAGCAGCAGCTGCACCGTCTCGTCACCCGGCGGGTAGAACCTCGGCGCCAGCGTGGTGGCCAGCGTGCCGAAGATGTAGAAGTCGTACCACTCGATGACGGTGCCGGCGGCCGAGGCGCCGATCACGTTCCAGATCTTGTATTCCTTGCGGGCGATTTCCTCGGCGGTTTCGCCGGTGACGACTGCAGCCACGTCCGAGTCCCCCTGTGTGGTTCCGATGTGGTCGGTAACCCACAGTAAGTGAAGGATTTCAATTCGCCCATGGGGCAAGCGCCGAGCGCGGGCCGTCCTGCGCTGAGTGGGCCGCCACCAGCGACGAATGGAAGGCCTCCGAAACGGCCGTTAGCGCTGCTGGGAGGGGGTGTCAGCGCTGCTGGGAGGGGGTGACCAGGCTGTCCAGCAGGCGCTGGAGCGACTCCGCCACCTCGTCCACGGCGGCGCCGAAGACGGCCTCGTTGGCCTTGGAGGGCTGGCGGTAGCCGCTCACCTTGCGCACCAGCTGGAGGGCGGCGCCCCGCACCTCCTCGGCGGTCGGCTCGGTTCCCCGCAACGTCTTGATGCTCCGGCACATGGGCACCAGGCTAGGTGACGGGCAAAAGGGGCGGGAAGGTGGTTTGGGGATCCCGCCCCGCTGGGTAGAGGCGACCCGCCCGGCCGCACCGATGCGGCTGCGCGGGCGACCACCTGCAACCCCCGACATGCTCCGGCGCTCCCCCTGCGGAACCCGATGGGAGGCTCGTCTCTTGCGCGATCACCACGACAACGCCTCGGAGCCCGAGGCCGTCGAGCGGGCGGGGATGGACCTCCAGGTCCTGCGTTCCTGCCACAGCACGTGGTACTTCGATCCGGCCCGCCGGCGGTTCCAGCGGGTCCCCTCCGGTGTGGATGTGGCTCCTGAGGGCACGTGGGTCCGGTACCACCGCCTCGAGGTGGACCATGCCGGCTCGTTCATGGTCACGCTGAACGACGAGGACACCAGCATGCTCCGGGCCTGGGTCCACGGTGAGCCGTGCCCCCACTGCCAGCTGGAGGACCGGACCGAGGAGCTCCAGGCCATCCGCCGCTGACGGCGGTATGCCCGGTCTGCGCCCCGGGGGCGGGCCGGCAAGGGCGACAATGGTGGACGTGACATCGGGAAGCCGGCGCCGGCGCGCCCTGTTGGTGGTGGCCGTCCTGGCCGGAGCGTGCACCGGCGACTCCCCCCCGGCGAAGCAGATGAGCGCCGTGGACGCCACCACGACGACGGCGCCGGAGGCCACCACCACGACGACGGCGGCACCGACCACGACCACGACGCCCGCCACCAGCGCCCCCACCACCGCCTCGACGGCGCCCACCACCACGACGGCGCCACCCGCCCCGCCGGCGGGGACGCTGGCCTGGTCCAGGTGCGGCAGCCTGCAGTGCGCCACCCTGCGGGTCCCCGTCGACTACGCCAACCCGACCGGCAACACCCTCGACCTGGCCCTGGCCCGCCGGCCGGCCACGTCACCGGCGGCCCGCATCGGCTCCCTCGTGTTCAACCCCGGCGGCCCGGGCGACTCGGGCATCGACGCCCTCCCCCACGAGCTCGAGGTGCTCAACCCCGTCCTGCGCCAGCGCTTCGACATCGTCTCCTGGGACCCCCGGGGCATCGGCCGCAGCGCCCCCATCCGCTGCCGGACGCCGGACAGCGGCGGCGGGTCGTCGTCGGGCTCGAACGACAGCCCCCCGGTCGACCCGATGCCGACCAACGACGCCGACCGGAAGCGGCTGGCCGACGGCTACCGCGCCTACGGCGACCTGTGCTCCCGGGTGCACGGCACCTACCTCAACTTCGTCGGGACCGACAGCACCGCCGACGACCTGGAGCGCATCCGCATCGCCCTGGGCGACGAGCGCCTCACCTTCATCGGCCACTCCTCGGGCACCCTGCTCGGAGCCGTCTACGCCGACCGCTACTCCCAGCGGGTGCGGGCCCTGGTCCTCGACGGGCCCATCGACCCCGCCCTCGACCTGATCGGCATGACCCGGGCCCAGGCGGTGGCCTTCGAACGCACGCTGGACGGGTTCTTCGCCTGGTGTGCGGCCGGGTCGGGCTGCGCCTGGCGGCCCGGCGCCGACCTGCGGGGCTCGTTCCTGGCCCTCATCGACCGGGTCCGGCGGGAACCGCTGTCCGCCCCCGAGGGGGAGAAGGTGGGGGTGAGCGAGCTGATGACCGGGGTCATGGGCCGCCTCTACGCCCGTTCCCGGTGGCCCTCCCTCAGCGAGGCGCTGGCCGCGGCCGAGCGGGGCGACGGCAGCCCGCTGGCCACCCTCTCCAACCGCTACGTGAACAGCGGGGCGTCCAACTTCGCCGACGCCCGCTCGGCCATCACCTGTGCCGACCATCCCGCCCCCCGGGACCCGGCGGGCTACCCGGCGCTGGTCGATGCGGCGGCGGCCGACGCCCCCGTCTTCGGGCCCCTGTTCACCTGGGCGGCCATGTCCTGTGGGCTGTGGCCGGTGCCGGCGGCTCTGGAGCCCCGCCCGGTGCGGGCCGCGGGCGCCCCCCCGATCCTGGTGGTCGGCACCACGGGCGATCCCGCCACCCCCCAGGCCTGGGCCGAGTCCCTGGCCAACCAGCTGGAGCAGGGCGTCCTGGTGCTGCGCCAGGGCAGCGAGCACGTCGCCTACTACTACTCGTCGTGCGTGCGGGGCATCGTCGACGCCTACCTGGTCGACGGCCGCCTGCCGGCCGACGGGACGAACTGCCGCTGAACTAGGCGACCGGCGCCGGCAGTTCCAAGCGGGACGGCCGCCCCAGCGCCGGCCAGGTGGCTCCACCGGGGAGCAGGAGGGCGTCGAGCTCCTCGGGGGGAGCGGGCCGGGCGAAGAAGTAGCCCTGGGCCAGGTCGCAGCCCATGGCCACCAGCTCGGCCGCCTGGCGGGCCGTCTCCACGCCTTCGGCCACCACGGTCAGGTTCAGGGCGTGGGCCAGGCCGATGACGCTCTCCACGATGGCGGTGTCGGAGGCGTCCCGGCCCAGGCCGGCCACGAAGCCCTGGTCGATCTTGAGGATGTTCAAGGGGAAGCGCTTCAGGTAGGTGAGCGACGAGTAGCCCGTGCCGAAGTCGTCGATGGCCAGCAGCACGCCCAGCGACTCGAGGGCGGACAGGGCGGCGCCGTGGTACTCGATGTCCTGCATGAAGCTGGATTCGGTCAGCTCCAGGCACAGCTGGCTCGGGTCCAGCCCGGTGGCGGAGAGCACGGCCTGGACCGAGTCGGCGAGCTGGGGCCGGCGCAGCTGCTGGGCCGAGAGGTTGACCTTGAGGAGCAGGGGCCGGTCCGGGCGGGCGGCCTGCCAGCGCCGCCACTGCTCGGCGGCCTGCTCGAGCACCCACTGGCCGATGGGCACGATCAGGCCCGTCTCCTCGGCCAGGGGGATGAACCTCATCGGCGCCATCAGGCCCCGCTGCGGATGCATCCACCGCACCAGGGCCTCGACGCCGGCCACGTCGCCCGTCGCCAGGTCGATCACGGGCTGGTAGTGGACCCGCAGCTCGTCGCGCTCGACGGCCCGGTGCAGGGCGCTCTCGATGTCGAGACGCTCCATCGCCTCCGTCCGCATGTTCTCGTCGAAGAACTCGAACCGGGCCCGGCCCTGGGCCTTGGCCCGGTACATGGCGGCGTCGGCGTCCCGGATGAGCCCTTCGGGCCCGTCGCCGGCCGAGCCCACGGCCACGCCCACGCTGACGCTCAGGAAGACCTCGTCCCCGTCGACCAGGAACGGCGCCCGGAAGGCTTCGGAGATCCGCTCGGCCACCGTCCCCGCCTCCCAGCCGGCGGCGGCGTCCTCGCACACCACCACGAACTCGTCGCCCCCGAAGCGGGCCACCGTGTCATGGGTCCGCACGGCTTCGCGGAGCCGTTCGGCCACCGTGACCAGGAGGGCGTCGCCGGCGGCGTGGCCCCGGCTGTCGTTGAGGAACTTGAAGCGGTCGATGTCGATGAACAGCACGGCCACGCCGGTGCCGGCGCGCGCCGCCCGGGCCAGGGCCTGGTCGAGCCGGTCAGCCAGGAGGATCCGGTTGGGCAGGCCGGTGAGGGCGTCGTAGAGGGCCTGGTCGGCCAGTTCGGCCCGGACCCGGCGCCCGAAGGCGGACGCGGCGTAGTACACGCCGGCCACTGCGGCCAGGCCCGCCACCCACGAGGAAGGCCGCCGCCCCTTTGATCGCGCCACACTCAGTTCTTTCTCGGGTCCCCCCCTTGATTTGATCGATCGTAGGGACGGGGCCCGGGAGGAGATATGGCCCGCCTGGAGCAATGGGGGGACCCATCCGAACTAGTCCGGAGTTACGGCGTCTTCGCGTGCTCTGAGCGTGGGAAGCCCTTGTG
>JBOGFE010000249.1:0-11769 GCA_050741935.1 Acidimicrobiia bacterium
GGCTCCGGGTGGTTGCGATCGGAGGGAGTCGAGGACGGAGAGCAATTCCAACCACCCGGAGAAGGGATGCGCGTCGTCACCGCCCTCCGGGATGACGGTGCCCTCCACCCTCTCGTCGTTCGTGTCGTGCAGCTCGACGAGAATTCGCATCGGCCTCCCTCCCGCCGGCGACGCTAAGCCGCGGTCGGGGGGGTTCGCCCCCGGGAGGGACCCTGGTCTTTCCTCGGTTTGTCCTGGGGTGGCCGTGCCGCCGAAGGTCGACAGTGCCGCACCGAGCGAGCAGAATTCGCGGGTCGGGCGAGAGGGTTGGGTGCGATGGGTTCGGGCGCGCTCCACCAGACAGACGAGGTTTTCGTCGGCCGGGAAGCGGAGCTGGCCACGCTCGGCGCGGCCTGGATGGACGCCGGCGAGGGGCGGCCGAAGGTGCTGCTGGTCGAGGCGCCGGCGGGGATGGGCAAGACGGCGCTCGTCCGGCGGTTCGTGGCGTCGCTGGCTGGGGCCCAGGTGCTGCGCGCCAGTGGGGAGGAGCTCGAGCGGAACCTGCCCTGCGGGGTGGTCGACCAGCTGGGGGCGGCGGCCCAGGCGGTGGCGCCGGGCCAGTCGCTGGCCGGTCAGGAGGTGGACCCGCTGGCGGTGGGTGCGGTGCTCCTGGACCTGATCGGCTCTCTCCAGGACCGCGGGCCCCTGGTGGTGGTGCTCGACGATGCCCACTGGGCCGACTCGCCGTCCCTGCACGCCCTGATCTTCGCCCTGCGCCGCCTGCAGGTCGACCGGGTGCTGGCCGTCCTCACCGCCCGGGAGGAGGAGCTGGGTCGCCTTCCGGAGAGCCTCCGCCGCCTGGTGGCGTCGGAGCGGGGGTTCCGTCTCCGCCTCGACGGGCTGAAGGCGGCCGAGGTGCGCCAGCTCGCCTCCTCGCTGGGGACGGGGCGGCTCGGCGCCGCCGCCGCCGAGCAGATCCGGGAGCACACCGGCGGCAACCCGCTCTACACCCGCGCCCTCCTCGAGGAGCTGCCGGCCGCCGCGCTGGCCGACCCGCGGGGGCCGATGCCCTCGCCTCCCTCCTACGCCCTCGTCGTCCTCGGGCGCCTGGCCGCCTGTCCCGTCGACGTCCAGGACCTCGTGGTGGCCGCCGCCGTGCTGGGGACGCCCTGCCCCCTGGAGCTCGCCGGGCGGCTGGCGGACCTGAAACGACCCCTGGACGTCCTCGACCGGGCGGTGGCGGCCCGCCTCCTGGAAGCCCGGGGCGGCGCCGGGGAAGTCCTCGTCGAGTTCCCCCACCCCCTGTTGCGATCCGCCGTGTACCACGACCTGGGTCCGGCCCGGCGGGCCCAGCTCCACACCGACGCCGCCGCCCTCTCCCTCGACCCCGACACGGCATTGCGCCACCAGGTGGCCGCCGCCTCCGGCCCGGACCCCGAACTCGTCGACGCCCTCGTTCAATCCGCCCGCGCCCAAGCCGCCCAGGGCGCCTGGGCCGCAGCCGCCCACACGCTCCGGAGCGCCGCCCACCTCACCCGGGGGATGGAAAAGGAGGATCTCCTCCTCGACGCCGCCGACGCCCTGCTCGTCGGTGGCTATGTGGGCGAAGCCACCACGCTGCTCGAAGAAGAAGCCCTCACCCCCACCCGGTCCCCCCGACGCCTCTACGTCCAGGCCCGACTCGCCTCCACCAACGGACACCAGGCCGAAGCCGCCGCCCTCCTCCTCGATGCCTGGGAACGAACCGCACCCAGCGGCGACCACAACCTCCGCGCCCAGGTCGCCGGACTCCTGGCCAACGTCAGAGCCATCGACCTGTACTGGGCCGAGGGTTTGACCTGGGCCCAACGGGCCTTGGAGGAGGCGCAGGACGGCGGCGTGTTCGCCTACGCCATGCCCCCGCTCATCCTCGGCATCGGCCTCTCCGGCCGGATGGACGAGGCGTTGGCCATGATGAACTTCATCCCCGACCCGCCGCCCGCCGACCTGGGCCCGGACGCGGTGTCGGCGCTCACCGGTCGAGGCACCCTCCGGCTCTGGACCGACGACTACGAGGGCGCCCTGCGGGACTCTCTTCCGGTCACCGAGGCGTCGTGGAACCTGCCCATGCAGCACCGCTTGTTCTCGCTCGTCATCGTGGTCGAGTCCGAGTACCGGCTCGGTCTGTGGGACGACGCCGTCTTCCACGGGGAGCTGGCCACATCCACCGGCCGGGACACCGACCAGATCTGGGTGCTGCCGCTGCTGCACGCGGTGGCCGTCCTCCCGCTGGCCGGTCGGGGCCAATGGGAGGCGGCCGAGGCCCATGCCCGAGCCGCGGCGGCCGCCGCCGCGGTGCTCGGCAACGAGCTGGGACGGTACAGCGCCGGCTGGGCGCTCGGAACGGTGGCGGCCGCCCGCGAGGACTTCGAGGCGGTGGCGGTGGCCACCAGGCCGCTGCGCGCCCTCCGACGACTCGACTCTCTGGGAGATCCGGGGATCGTCCCCTGGCGGGAACTGCTCGCCGAGGCCCTCGTGGCCCTGGGTCATCTGGAGGAGGCGGAAGAGGTGCTGGCGCCGTACGAGGCGGCAATGCAACGCTGGGATCGGAGCAGCAGGGTGGCGGACGCCGCCCGGGTCCGGGGGCGGCTGGAGGCGGCTCGGAGCCGGCGGGACGACGCCGAGAAGGCGTTCCTGTCCGGCTTGGCCATGGTCGACCCCGCCCGTCTCCCCTTCGAGGCGGCCCGGATCGAGATGGACTACGGCTCGTTCCTGCGCCGCACCGGCCACCGGCGGGCGGCGTCCGAGCACCTCCGCTCGGCCCAGGCGACCTTCGCCCGCCTCGACGCCGCCCCCTGGCTGGAACGCTGCGAACGGGAGCTCGCCGGCTCCGGGCTCTCCCCCGGCCCCCGAAAGGCTCGGGACCGGACCCGCCTCACCCCCCAGGAGCTCACCGTGGCCACCTTCGCCTCCTCCGGGCTCTCGAACCGGGAGGTGGCGGCCAAGCTCGTGGTCAGCACCAAGACCGTCGAGTTCCACCTGGCCAACGTCTTCACCAAACTCGGGATCACCTCCCGGTCCCAGTTGTCCGGTGTCCTGCACCACCCTACGAATCGGTGAGTCGGCTGATCGACACCCCCTTACTACGCCGCGTCGGTGCTGGGCAGGGAGACGATCTCCCGCACGTCGACGCCGAGCGCAGCGACAACGTCGCAAAGGCGAGCCAGGCTCGCCGCCGTGTAACCGGTGGACTCGTACCGTTGGATCTGCTGCTCCGCCACGCCGAGCTCCTCGGCCAGTCTCCGCTGGCTCCAGCCCTTGGCGATACGAGCTTTGACCAGCGCGACCGCGAGTTCGGGAAGCGACCCCGCCTCGAAGGAGCGCACCGTCCCCGAGCGCAGTTGCTCGTATTCAGCGAGCTCGGCCTCGAGGTCGCCCAGTTGGGCGCGGACGGCTGCGATCTCCAGCTGGCGTCGTTTCCTGTCCGGAGAATCATCCCGGCTTTCCAGGTTCCGCAACGCTGCTTCGAACCGGGCCGCATGGGCTTTGGTCGCCCGGTACTGGACCTCGTTCGTGATCACTCCGCTGCCTCCTTGATGTGGAGCACGACGATGCCTTTGCGGCCGGCGTCGCGTTCGTTCTGAAAGAAGTCGGCGAAGACCAACCCGCTGTCGGCTTCGACGACGTTGGGGAAGAACTCTCCTCCGAAGCGTTGTTTCTGCGCCGCTCGCCCGTCGGCGAAGTCGAAGAAGATCGAATCGAGGCGATCGAAGTCGACACCCTCGGGATCCCAGCACGCGTCGAAGTCGCCGGGCCCCTCCTTGGCGGTGACGAAGCTACCGTTCAGCCAGATCCGGCGGCATCCCGCCGACTGCAGCAAATCGAGTGCGTCGGCCAGTCCATCCAACAGTCGGCGCCGCCGGGCATTCCAGCCGAAGCGCTCGACAACCTCATCCCACGATGCGACGTGCTCGCCCCCGGGCAGGCGGACCGTTTCAGAGTCGTAACCCGGCAGCGGCATACCACAACATTATCATTGTGGTTGGGGTGGCCGGGGAGACTCGCACTCCCTCGCTAGAGGCCAGCGAGCGAGCCTCATACCTTGAACTCCGGTTTTGGAGTCGCGGCAGTTGGACTATCCAACCCCTGTGACTCCAAAGCTGATCTGGCTCTGAACGCGGCCCGAAACTTGACCTGTCTGTGAACTTCGTGCCGGCCCAGTGGGACTAGCTCGCAGCGGGCTGCGAGGGGGAGGGCGCACCTGGTCGCCCCGTAGTTGGCCTTAGACCGGACGGATCTCGACGATGCCGTCCAGAGGGGAGAAGTCGTCAGGGTTCCGGGTGTAGAGCGCCAATCCCTGGGACGAGGCGGTGGCCGCGATCAGGAGGTCGGCGACCCGGCTCCGCTCCTTCCGGCCGGAGGCCTGGACGGCGCTGACGATCCGGCCGTAGGCTCGGGCGGCGTCGCCGTCGAAGGGAATGGGTTCGAAGGTGGCCGTCGCCCATTGCACCCGGTCCTGGCGCCGCGAACGCTCGGCTGCGTCCGTGGTCGTGTGTGGACCGGCCGCCAGTTCGGCGAAGGTGATGGCGGAGACGGCCGACTCGTCGGGGAGGTTGGCGGGGTCGATCGACGGGTGATCGATCAGGACGGACGTGTCCAGCAGGCCGCGGCTCGGATCAGACATCGACGCCGGGATCTACGATGGCGTCCTGGTCGGCGCGGAAACGGGCCAGATCGATGGGCGGAGCGGTAGCGGCAGCCCGGATCATGGCCTCCCGGGGGACGAATCGGCGCATCGCGACGGGCCTCAACTCCGCTACCGGAGTGCCGTTGCGGGTGACCAAGAAGCTCGCCCCTGCTTGGACAGCCCGCAAGATGCGACCCGAGTCGTTGCGCAGTTCCCGCTGCGTGATGGAGTCCATCGGCCCACTGTAGCATCTGTAGCTGTTCGTAGCACCCACCGACGAACCCGGCGTGGCCATGGCGTGTCTTCGTCTCGCCCGTGTGTCCCGGCGTGTTCCTGGGTTGCCCTGGGCTCGACCTGCGCACCGAGATCTCGCCCGGCCCGTAGCCGGCCTGCGCGGGACATCTCCCCCTGACCGTGCGGGTCAGGGTCGGGCTTCGGACCGGCCTTTCGTCTTGGTGACTCTTGGTCACGAGAGCGCGAGCCGTCATGGCGGTGTGCGCGTCAGCCCGCGGCAGTCGCCACCGGTCGGCTCGGGTCGGCGCTCCATTCCGACCACGAGCCGGGATACAGCCGGCCGTGGCCGAGCCCGGCGTGTTCGAGCGCCAGGAGGGCGTGGCAGGCGGCAATTCCGGCGCCGCAGTAGACGGTGGCGTCTTCGGCCCACACCAGACCCGCCACCTCACCGCCGCCCGGGCAGGAACTCACGGCGGCTGCGCGCCCTGCGCATCAGATCTTGCCCCGCTCCCGCCATTTGGCGAAGATCGGCTCCGCCTGGGCGGCCGCCGCCTTCACCGCGTCCTCGGCGCTCATCTCGCCCCGGGCGGCGGCGGCGAACATCTTCGGCACGATGAACTGGAAGAACACCTCGTCGACGGCGGCATTGGCGTGACCGGGGTGGCCGGGATTGGTCGACCAGGACTCGGCGTCGGCCAGGAGCGCGTACTTCGTCGGCGGTTGCACCGACTCGTCCCGGGCGACGATCTCGGCCAGGTCGGGGACCGCCCCCGGGAAGGCCGGCAGGTTGTAGAAGCGGCTCCGCACCAAGCCCTCCCGGGCGTCGAGGGCCAGGTCGACGAGGAACTGCTTGGCCGCCTCCTGATTCCGGGCGAACCGCCAGATGACGAACGCGTTCACCACCGAGCTGACCCCGAGCCGGCCGGCGGGCCCCGCCAGCGCCGGGGCCAGGGCGACGCTGGCCGCGATCTCCTGGTTCTGGTCCTCCGCCCCCCGGATGGCGGAGATGGCGTTGAGGACCAGGGAGCTGTGCCCGGTGGCCAGGGCCCGGTTGTTCGACGAGCTGTCCCAGAAGAACACCTCCTCGCTCATCCCGGCCCGGTAGATGGCGGCGCCCATCTTCACCGCCTCCACGGTCGCCGGGCGGTCGAGGGTGAGGTTCCCCTCCTCGTCCTGGAGGTCGGCTCCGAAGGCGGCCATGAGGCTGAACAACGAGAAGCAGGAGTCGTCGTCCGGGGACAAGGCGATGCCCACGGGCCGGCCGAGTGCCTTGAGCCGCGGCGCGGCCCGGAGCACGTCGTCCCACGTGGAGGGGGTGAGGCCGGGCTCGACCTCGTTCCACATATCGGCCCGGTAGTGGGGAGGGTTGGCCGCCCAGTACTCCCCGAAGCCGAAGTACTTCCCCGTCCTGGGATTGAGCACGTGGCGCTCCACGATCGGCGCCATCCGGCCCACCTTGGCCTCGACTTCCTCGACGATGTCGCGGTGGTCGATGACCTGGTCCTCGAAGACGGCGGGCGTGGTGATGAAGGCGAACAGGTCGTGGCCCCGGCCCGTGGCCACCTCGGCCCCGGCCCGGGGTCCGAGCTCGGCGTAGGGGATGTGGTCGACCACGACCTCGACATCGCTCCTCTCACCCCAGCCGCGGGTGTACTCCTCGTCGAACCAGGCGTCGAAGCGGGGGATGAAGTGGCTCCACATGGCGATCCGCAGCGTCCGGTCCGAGGCCGCCGGAGCCGACGCCGTCTTGGCCCTCCCCCTCTCGGAGCAGCCACCCAGGGCCGCTCCCGCGCCGGCCAGGGCGGCGAGGCGCAGGAAGTCCCGGCGGGAACGGCGCCCGTCCATCAGATCTTCCCCTGCTCCCGCCACTTGTCGAAGATCGGCTGCATCTCCGCCTCGCCCCGTTTGACGGCGTCCTCGGGGCTCAGCTCTCCGGTGGCGGCGGCGGCGAACATGCGGGGCACGAGGAACTGGGTGAAGACCTCGTCGACGGCGGCGTTGCTGTATCCGGGGTAGCCGGTGTTGTTGCTCCAGCTTCCCGCGTCGGCCAGGAGCGCGTACTTGCCCGGGGGACGGCCGCGCCCGTCGGCAGCGGCCAGCTCCCGGAGATCGGGGACGCTGCCGGGGAAGGAGGGGAGGTTGTAGAGCTCGCTGCGGAGCACGGAGTCCCGCGACGTCAGGGCGAGGTCCACCAGGAACTGCTTGGCGGCGTCGGGGTTGGTGGCGAACTTCCAGATGACGTACACGTTGACCACGTAGCTGGCGTACCGGCCCGAGGGGCCCTGGGGCGCGGGCAGGAGCGCGATCTTGGCGGCCAGCTCCGGGTCCTGGTTCTCCACCGCCCGCACGGCGCTGATGGCGTTGAGGATCAACGATCCCCGGCCGGAGGCGAGGTACCGGTTGTTGCCCGACGAATCCCACAGCAGGACGTCCTCGGGCGTGCCGTTGCGGTACAGCTCGGCGGCCAGGCGGACCGCCTCCACGGTGGACGGCCGGTTGACGGTGAGGACCCCCGCCTCGTCCTGGACTGACGCGCCGTAGGAATGCATGAGGGAGAGGGCCGCCCAGCTGGCGTCGAAGTCGGCGTTGGCGGAACCGAAGCTGAGCCCGATCGGGTTCCCCGAGGCCTTGAGCGCCGGGCCGGCGGCGAACAACTGGTCCCAGGTGTCAGGCCGGCTGATCCCTTCCCAGAGATCGGTGCGGTAGTGGAGGACGTTCGGAACCCAGGACTCGGAGAACCCGAAGACCTTGCCGGTCTTCGGGTTGCGGACGCTGCGTTCCACCAGCGGCACCGTTGGGCCGAGTTTCGCCTCGACCTCGGCGAGGACGTCCCGCAGGTCGAGGACTTCGTCCTCGAAAGCGGACGGCGCGGAGGTGAACTGGAAGAGATCGTGCCCCTTGGCGGCCGCCACCTCGGCCGCGGCCCGGGTGGGCAGCTCGGTCAGGGGGAAGTGGTCCACCGTCACCCCGACGTCGTGTTCCGTTCCCCACCGGGGTGTGTACTCGCTGTCGAACCAGGAGTCATAGGCGGGCACGAAGTGGCTCCACTGGGCGATCCGGAGCGTCCGCGCGCTCTCCGCCTTCTTCGTCGCCGCCGAACTCGGCTCGGACTCGTTGCCGGCGCAGGCCACGCCTCCGGCGGCCACGGCCGCGGCGCCGGCGGCCAATCGCAGGAAGTCGCGTCGGTTCGATGTCTTGCCCATCAGATCTGCCCCCGCTCTTTCCACAGGTCGAAGATGGGCCGGATCTCGGCCTCGGCCGCCTTGACGGCCTCCTCGGGGCTCAGCTGGCCCCCAACGGCGGCGGCGAACATCCGGGTGATGATCCTCTCGTCAAAGACGTCCTGGACCGCGACGTTGGCGGAGCCCGGGAACCCCATGTTCGTCGTCCACTCGTCCGCCTCGGCGAGGACGGCGTACTTGTCCGGGGGCTGGGCCACCGCGTCGGCGCCGAGGACCGCCGCCAGGTCGGGTACGACTCCGGGGAACGACGGCAGGTTGTAGTACTCGCTGTGGATCAGCCCGTCCCGGGAGGCGAGGGCCAGATCCACGAGGAACTGCTTGGCCACCTCCGGGTTCCGGGCGAACTTCCAGATGACGTAGGTGCCGATGACGTAGGGCCCCTGGTTGCCGGCCGGCCCGGCCGGGGGCGGCAGGAGGCCGACCTTGGCCGCCAGTTCGGGGTCCTGCTTCTCGATGGCCCGGACGGCCGAGATCGGGTTCAGGATGAGCGAGCCGGTCCCATTGGCCAGGTACCGATTGTTGGAGGCCCCGTCCCAGGTGAGGGTCTCGTCGGTCATGCCCGCCTGATAGACGGCGGCCATGACCCGCACCGCCTCGACGGCGGCCGGGCTGTTGATGCTGACGTTGGCGGACTCGTCCTGGATCGAGGCCCCGTAGGCGTGCAGGAGTCCCATGAGCGAGCAGTTGGCGTCGGGGTCCGCCTCGCCCAGGGAGAACCCGAGCGGATGCCCCCCGGCCTTGAGCCCCGGGCCCGCCTGGAGCGTGTCCTCGTACCGTCCGGGGCGGATCCCGTTCCACAGATCGGTCCGGTAGTGCACGAGGCTGGACGTCCAGAAGTCGGAGAAGCCGTAGTACTTGCCCGTCTTCGGGTTGAGGATGCTGCGCTCGACGAAGGGGTGCATGCGGCCGGCCTTCGCCTGGACCTCCTCCACGATCTCCCGGTGATCGATCACGTGCTCCTGGAATCGGCAAGCGGCGGGAAAGAGGAAGCCGAAGATGTCGTGTCCCCGCCCGCCCGACACCTCGGTGTCAGCCCGGAGGGGGAGGTCGTTGAAGTCGATGTGGTCGACGACGACCTCGACGTCGTGCTCCTCACCCCAGCGCCGGACGAAGTCCTCGTCGAACCAGGCGTCGTAGGCGGGGACGAAATGGCTCCACTGCACGATCCGCAGCGTCTGCCTGCCCTTGGGTCCGGACGCCGCCGTCGACCCGGCCTTGGGCTTGTCCGACCCAGAGGCGCAGGCCACGCCTCCGGCGGCCACGGCCGCGGCGCCGGCAGCCAGCCGCAGGAAGTCCCGTCGGGACGCGCCACGGGCCACCAGCTTCCCCATACACTCCCTCCCCGTCGGCTGCGAGGGTATCCCGTGGCGCACCGACCCGCCTCCGTGACAGTACGGATCCGCTTACGAACGCGCCGAGCGGGCGGCAGGGGAGGCCGCCGCCCGCTCGGGCTCAAACCCAGCGACGGAAACTCAGCGCGAGGACACCTCGGCGAGGGCCTCGGCGATCGAAGGGCGACGGCACCCGGGCACCGTGGACCGGGCCGAGAGCCGCCCGACGGGGGTGTGGGTCCAGCTGCCACTGGGGGTCCGGTTCTGTGTGCTCATGGCTCCTCCTTCGATGTCGTCCTTGCTGGAGAACGATAAAGAAGGGGGCCGGACCGGTCGCCGGCGGGCGACACAGCCGCAGTGTCACCGCCGCGACACTTCCCTACCGCAGCTGGAGCACGCCCTCCTGGTAACGGGCCCGGCACAGCGAACGCTGCAGCTTGCCCGACGACGTCTTCGGGAGGGTCCCGGGCTCCACCAGGACGACCTCCTCGGGGGGAAGGCCCACCACGTCGCGGACCCGGCCGGCCACCGCCCGGCGCAGCGAGTCGCTGTCGCCATCGCGGGACTCGGCCACCACCACCAGGGACTCCTTGCCCTTGCGCCCGTCGACGGCGAAGGCGATGACGTTGCCGGCTCGCACGCCCTCCACCGACGCCACCGCCCGTTCCACGTCCTCGGGGTACACGTTGCGCCCACCCACGATGATCAGGTCCTTGATCCGCCCGCAGATGACCAGCTCGCCGTCCACCAGGTAGGCGAGGTCACCCGAGCGCAGCCAGCCATCGTGGAAGGTGGCCTCGGTGGCCTCGGGCCGGCGGTAGTACCCGGGCGTGATGGAGGTGCCCCGGATCTCGAGCTCGCCCACCTCCCGCTCGCGCCGGGCCTGCCCGGTCTGGGGATCGACGATCCGGATCTCGAGGCCGGGCACGGGGCGGCCGAGCAGCACCTGGTGGCGGGTGCCCGGCGCCGCCGGGTCGGCCGGGGCGGCGTAGTCGTCGGTCTCCAGCACCCGCTGGTCGACGGGGTCGGTACGCAGCCCCTGACCCGGCACCGGGAAGGTGACGGCGATGGTCGCTTCGGCCATCCCGAAGGCCGGGAACGCCGCCCCGGGGTGGAGGCCCTGGGGAGCGCCGGCGGCGATGAAGGATTCGACCACGGAGGGATCGACCGCCTCGGCGCCGTTGAGCGCGATCCGCAGGCGGGACAGGTCGAGTGTCCCCGGAGCCAGCCGCCGCAGGGCCCGGGTGGCCAGGGCGTACGAGAAGTTGGGGCCGGCCGTGGCCGTGGCCCCGTACTCCGACATCCACTCCATCCACCGGCCCGGCGAGGACAGGAAGTCCTGGGGCGCGGCCAGGGCGAAATCGGTACCGGTGGTCATGGAGGTGGACAGCAGCCCGATGAGCCCCATGTCGTGGTAGAGGGGCAGCCACCCGCAGAGGACGTCGTCGTCGGGATCGAGGCGGGCGGCGGTGGCGAGGGCGTCGAGGTTGGCGCAGATGGTGGCGTGGGGCAGCATCACGCCCTTGGGGTCGGCGGTGGAGCCGCTGGTGAACTGCAGCACGGCCAGGGCCGACGGGTCCTCCTTGGGTTCCTCGTAGGCCTTCCAGGCGGGGCCGGCCGTGGCCAGCTCGTCGAGCAGCACCAGCGGCGGGTCCCCGGGTTCGGGGACCAGGAAGCCCGACAGGGCGGCGTCGGCGGCCACCAGGGTGGCGTCGGCCGCCCGCACCCGGGCCCGGGTCTGGGCGATGAACTCGTCGAGCCCGCCCATCCGCATGGGAAGGGGCAGGACCACGACCGTGGCGCCGGCCAGCCACGTCGCCTCGATGGCGGTGACCAGGTGCCGGGAGGTGGGTCCGAGGATGGCCACGTGATCCCCCGGGGCCACGCCCCGGGCCTGGAGGTGGGCGGCCATGGCCCGAGCCTCCTCGTGGAGCCGGGCCCACTCCACCCGCTCACCGGAACTCACAAATGTGATGGCGCCACCACGCTCGGTGGCACGGGCCAGGCGCGTCGGCAGGTAGTTCACGACACCTCCGACCTCCCCGGCCCCCCTCTGGTTACCCACCGGGAACTCCCGTTCACTGTCACAGGTGGTCCTTAGGGTACGTCCATGGCTCAATCGAACGCTCACCGTGGCTCCACCGACGATCTCGCCGCCGCCAAGGCCCGCCACCCCGCCGGCCGCCTGCTCACCGGCCGGAGCGGGCCGCCCCTGCGCTTCGCCGATGCGGTGGCGCTCCTCACCGGCCCCTGGCGGGTCAACGACCCCCTCGGCTTCGCCGCGGCCATGACCACCGCTCCCGTCGTGGCCGGACAC
>JBOGFE010000250.1:0-3587 GCA_050741935.1 Acidimicrobiia bacterium
CCGAAGGCGAAGATGCCGCCGTCGCTGGCCGCCAGCCAGTAGCCCTGGCCGACGACGCTGAAGCAACGCCCGCAGACGGCGGTGCCGCCGTCGTAGTTGGTCACGATGACGTCACGGAGCCCGGGCGGGGCGTCGGCGGCGACGTCGAAGGGGGCCACCAGCTCGAAGTCCGAGACCCGGCTGGTGGTGCCGACGTTGACTCCCGGACCCGTCACGGTGATGCGGGCCCCGGGGTAGAAGCTGCTGCCCGTCACCTTGAGGACGTCGCTCAGGGTCTGGCGCTTCTCCTCCGGCTTGACCAGAGCGATGAAGGGGCGGGACTCGACCTTGAGGCGGATGATGTCGCGCCCGTCGCTGACCGGCTGGGGCAGGAGCCCGCCGTTGCCGTCGGAGCTGGGGTCGAGGGGAACCTCGTCGAAGCTGGTGTCGTCGCTGTCGCCGCAGGAGCCGTCGGCGGTGTCGCCGCCGTTGCCGATCATCTCGTCGACGGCGCTCTCCGGGGTGTCGATCCAGATGCACACCAGGTCGGTACCGAGCGGCGTCTGGTTGGCGGTCGTGATGCCGCACTGGCCGCTGGCGCCCGTCCGGCAGGTGGCGTCGGGGGACGCCGGGGTGTTGCCGTCACTGTCGAGGGGGGAGCCGGAGAAGTACTCGGCCCGGACCTCGGTGTCGGACAGGAAGGGGTTGCCGAACTGGTCCCAGACGTAGGTGGTGTAGATGAACTTGGAGCCGGGGCCGGAGACGACCGACTCGGGCCCGGCGTCGATCCGGGTGGCCCGGGGAGCGCCGATGTCGAGGAGGACGGCGTCCGTGATGTCGTTGCCCTCGGCCTCGTTGACCGGCTCGCCGCCACTGTCGCAGTCACCGCCGTCGATGCCCGTGCCGGCGGTGGCGAAGACGTCGTCGGCCACGTCGGCGGGCTCGGCCCAGAAGCAGATGGTGGTGCTGCCCGTGCCGGTCATGGTCTGGATGACGGCCTGGCACCGGCCGTTGGCGTCGGTGGTGCAGAGGTCGTTGTGGTCGACGCTGCCGTCGGCGGCGCCGTCGGTGTCACCCAGGCCACCGAGCCGCTCGGCGTCGATCTTCGCCCCGGCGATGGGGGCGGGCGGGGAGGCGAGGTTCGTCAGCGTGCAGAGGTAGCGCTCCTCGCGGATCCCGGAGGCGTCGTTGTACTCGGTGTCCTCGCCGTTGTTGGGGTCCGAGTCGTCACAGTCGAGGCGGCCGTCCACGAAGCTCGTCCAGGTGATCTGGACGACGTCGGTGTCGTCGGGCTCGGGGTCGCTGCCCGGCTCGACCGCCGCCCCCTCGGGCCCCCAACAGGTGGTCCCGAGAGGATCGTCGTCCTGAGCCGTGCAGTCCCCTGCAGGAAGGGGAAGGAGCGGCTTGGACGTGGCCAGACGCCCCTCGGTCGTGTCGGTCGACTGACCCTGGAGCTGGGCCCGGATCAGGCTCTTCCCCTGGCTGGTGGAGTTGAACACCACCTGGCAGGTGTCCGACCCGACGGCGACGGTGCAGGACTGGGTCTTCGGGGTGGCCGGGCCGGCGGCGGCGCCGGTGCCGAGCACCGCGTAGTCCACCACCACCGGCGCAGTGGCGTTCGCCGACAGGCGGGCCGTCAGCGTGACCGGAGTCCCACCCGGGACGGTGTTGACCTCCCGGCTGACCTGCACCGATTCGCCCGCGGCCTGGGCCTGGGGGGTCACCGCCAGGAGGGATCCGATCGCGGCCAATGACACGACAACGGGCAGAAGCCGACGGCGGTAACTAGTCATGAGCATGGTTTCGGCACCTCGGGGGGAGTGCTCGCGGGAACACTTCGTCGCAAACCGGGCCATCCCTGCGTCCACCGTGATCTTCGGGACGGGAGGTCCGGGGCGGAATCGCCGGTATGCGTCGTCCCTCCCGTCTACCATCGGTCCTGGTCAGACCCCCGGGTTCCCCCCAACTGGAGGCCACCGTGATCACCAAGACACCGGCCAAGCGTGGCAAGACCACGAAGGTGACCTTCGAGCTCACCGCCGACACCGCCAAGGAGCGGATCGTCCTGTGCGGCGAGTTCAACGACTGGTCCCAGGTCGACACCCCCTTGACCAAGCGCAAGGACGGGCGCTTCTCCGCCACCCTCTCACTGGAAACCGGCCGCAGCTACCGGTTCAAGTACCTCATCGACGGCGAGCGCTGGGAGAACGACCCGGCGGCCGACGAGTACATCGACAACGGGTTCGGCTCCAAGGACTCCCTCATCTACACCTAAGGAGACCGAGAGTCAGGAGGTGGCGGCGGCCTCCGCCCAACGGTCCGCCATCCGCCGGCCGGCCTTCCCGATCCGCTCGATCCGATCGATGACGGATTGGCGGGCCTCCTCGGCCTCCGGGGTCAGCCCCTCCAGCTCCGGAACCCGCCAGGCGACCAGCACCACGGGTACCAGGATCTGCTCGTGGTGGATCTTCAGGTCGTAGATGCCGGCCCGGGCGATGGCCTTGGCGTGCTCGCTGAAACCCGGGATGCCGGTGCCCGGCATCTCGAAGTCCCGGACCTGGCGCTCGATGGCCATCACCATGGTCGAGGGGTCGACGTCCACCGCCGCGCTCACGAGGTCGCGGTAGAAGAGGAAATGGAGGTTCTCGTCGGCCGCCACCCGGGCCATCACCCGGTAGCCGGCCTCGTCCTCCAGCATCTTGCCGGTGCCCCGGTGCGAGATCCGGGTGGCCAGCTCCTGGAGGGCCACGTAGGCCATGCCGTCGGCGGCGGTGGGCGGCTCGGGGATCTGCCCTCCGCTGACCTGGACCATCCGGGCCCGCTCCAGCCCGACGGGGTCGATGGCCCGGGTGATGGTCAGGTAGTCCCGGATCACGAGCCCGTGGCGGCCCTCTTCGGCCGTCCAGCGCCGCACCCACTCCCCCCACGGCCCGTCGGGCCCGAAGGACCGCTCGATGGTCCGGAAGTAGTAGGGGAGGTTGTCCTCGGTCAGGAGGTTCACGAACAGGGCGCTGCGGACGGGCTCGGGCAGGGGATACTCGTTCGGATCCCACTCCTCGCCCTCGACGAAGTCCCGCCCCCGGCCCCAGGGGACGAACTCGTGGGGGAACCACTCCTTGGCCGTCCCCAGGTGACGCTCCAGCAGGCGTTCCGCCACCGGGGTGAGTTCGTGCAGGAGCGAGAGGTCGATGAGCTCGGTCGAAGCCATAGTCCTCACTGTAGCCTACCGACCAGTCGGTAGGGGAGCAAGATCTTTTCCAGCAAATCGGTGGGTAGAGTGAGAGCCTCCCCTCCAGGAAGGCCTTCTGTCCATGCCGGCGCGCCATGACCTACGGAACGTGGCCATCATCGCCCACGTCGACCACGGGAAGACGACCCTGGTCGACGCCATGCTGCGCCAGTCGGGGGTGTTCCGGGCCCACCAGCAGGTCATCGAGCGGGTCATGGACTCGATGGACCTGGAGCGGGAGAAGGGCATCACCATCCTGGCCAAGAACACCGCCGTCCACTACGGCGAGGTGAAGCTCAACATCGTGGACACTCCCGGCCACGCCGACTTCGGCGGGGAGGTGGAGCGGGCGCTGGCCATGGTGGACGGGGTGCTGCTC
>JBOGFE010000251.1:0-3746 GCA_050741935.1 Acidimicrobiia bacterium
TTCGTCACCGCCATCGGCGGCGACCAGACGCCCGACGTGGCCGAGATGGGCAGCACCTGGACGCCCGAGTTCGGCGGGACCGGGGTCCTCGCCACCGCCGAGGGCGACCTCGACGGCTACGTCGACAGCCTGGTGGAGGGAGCCACGGTCGACGGGGAGGTCTACGGCCTGCCGTGGTACGCCGGCGCCCGCGCCCTCATCTACCGCACCGACGTGCTGGCCGGGCTGGGCCTGTCCGTCCCCACCACCTGGGACGAGCTGGTCTCCGTCGGCCGGGCCGTCCGGGACCGCACCGACCTGTCCGCCTTCGGGGTGGCCGGCACCTCCAACCACTACTTCCTGCCCCTGGTGTGGCAGAACGGCGGCGAGATCGCCCTGGAGAAGGACGGCGTGTGGCACTCGGAGATGGCCTCCCCCAAGGCGGTGGAGGCCATCCAGTTCTACGCCGACCTCTACGCCAAGGAGCACTTCGCCCCCGACGGCGCCCTGTCGTGGAACTCCCGGGACGTGCGGGCCGCCTTCGAGGCCGGCGACCTGGCCATGATGATCGGCGGGGGCTGGGATCTCCGCGCCATCCTCACCGCCCATCCCGAGCTGGAAGGCAAGGTCGGCACCGCCCTGCTCCCCGCCGGGCCCGGCGGGAGCCGCGACACCTTCGCCGGTGGCAGCCATCTGGTGGTCTTCGAGGGCACGGAGCACGAGGCCCTGGCCCGGCAGTGGATCGAGTTCCTCCTCGACCCCGACCGGGTGGCCAGCTTCAGCGACCAGATCGGGTTCCTGCCCGGCGCCGTCGCCGGGATCAAGGCTCTGCCCAGCACCGGCGACGCCCTCTACGGCACCTTCTCCACCCAGCTGGAGGAGCACTCCCGCACCTACCCACCGACCAGCGCCTGGGGCGGCTTCGAGGCCGACGGCCTCTTCACCAACGCCGTCCAGTCGGTGATGGAGGGAGACAAGACCGCCGCGGCGGCCATGGCCGAGGTCGCCGAGGCCATGGACGCCGCCTTCGGTGGCTAGGAGCCGGGTCTGGTTCGAGGACCGGGCCCTGCCCTGGCTCCTGCTGGCCCCGGCCGGCGCCATCATCTTCGGGCTGGTCCTCTACCCGGTGGGCCGCACCTTCTGGGTCTCGTTCCGCTCCGCCGGGCTGCCCTTCCTCGTCCGGGGCCAGAGCCGGTTCGTGGGCCTCGACAACTACGCCGACCTCCTCGGCGATCCCGTCCTGCGCCGGGTGTTCATCACCACCGCCACCTTCGGCTTCGCCTGTGTGGCCGCCACCATGACCACCGGGCTGGCCGTCGCCCTCCTCCTCAACCAGCGCTTCCGGGGCCGGGCCGTGCTCGGCGTGCTCGTCCTGCTGCCCTGGGCCGTCCCCCGGGTGGCGGCCGGGGTGGTGTGGCGCTGGATGTTCCACGACCAGTACGGGCTGGTGAACTGGGTCCTCCCCGGCTTCGAGGGCTTCTCCTGGTTCAACGAGCGGCTCACCGCCTTCTTCGCCATCGGGGTGGTGGTGGTCTGGCAGTCGTTCCCCTTCGTCGCCCTCTCGCTCCTGGCCGGCCTGTCGTCCATCCCCCCCGAGGTGAAGGAGGCGGCCCGGGTGGACGGAGCCTCCCCCTTCCAGACGCTGCGCCACATCACCCTGCCCATGCTCAAGCCCCTGCTGCTGGTGCTGGTGGTGGTGTCCACCATCTGGGACTTCAAGATCTTCGACCAGGTCTACGTGATGACCGAGGGGGGGCCGGCCCGGTCCACCGAGGTGGCGGTCATCACCGTCTACCGGGAGGCCTTCGGCCAGCTCCACCTGGGGAGCGCGGCGGCCATGGCCATCGCCCTGTTCGCCGTGCTGGCGGTCATGACCGTCCTCTACACCCGCCTGGCCCGGGTGGAGGAGGCCCGCCTGTGATGCGCCGCTCCCGCCTGAACACCCTGGCGCTGTACACGGCGGCGACGGCCGTCGGCCTCTTCGCCGTGGCGCCCTTCGCCTGGATGCTGCTCACCTCCATCAAGCCCGACGGCGAGATCCTGCGCTCCACGCCCGTGCTGTGGCCCTCGGAGCCCACCCTGTCCCGCTACGGCGAGGTGCTCGACGCCGGCTTCGCCCGGGCGCTGGTGAACTCCCTCCGGGTGGCCGCCGCCACCACCGTGGCCGGGGTGACGGTGGCGGCCCTGGCCGGCTACGCCCTGGCCCGCTTCCAGCTGCCGCTCAAGCGCTTCCTGCTGCTGGGCGTGATGAGCGTCCAGATGTTCCCCATGGTGGTGCTCATCATCCCCCTCTTCGCCGTCATGCGGCGCCTGGACCTGCTCAACTCCTGGGCCGGGCTCGTCGTCGCCTACCTGAGCTTCACCACGCCGCTGGCCATCTGGATGCTGAAGAGCTTCCTCGAGACCATCCCCAAGGAGATGGAGGAGGCGGCCATGAGCGACGGCGCCACCCGGATCGGGGCCATGATCCGGGTCGTGCTGCCCCTGGCCGGGCCCGGTCTGGCCGCCACCGCCATCTTCTCCTTCATCGCCGCCTGGAACGAGTTCCTCTTCGCCCTCACCTTCGTCAAGGAGGAGAGCGCCAAGACGCTGCCCGTCCTCCTGCAGGCCTTCGTGGGCCGCTCCCAGGCCGACTGGGGGCTGATCATGGCGGCCAGCGTGCTCTTCACCCTGCCCGTCATCGGGTTCTTCCTGGCTGTCCACCGCCGCCTGGTGGAGGGCATGGTGTCCGGCTCGGTCACGGGGTAGCGCTGTGCCCATGGCTCTTCGCCTGGCGGCTCATCGCTGTGCGGTTGGGGACCCCAACCCCAACCGCCCCTCCTCCGTCACGTTGCGACCGGGGGCCTGACATGGCGGTCGGCTGCTCGTACTTCGGCAACCGCATCCTGCGCCACGTGGCCGGCGACATGGCCGGCCTGGCCGCCGCCGGGTTCAGCGGCGTGCTCCACACCATGAGCGAGAACGACCTCGCCTACTACCGGGACACGCTGGGCCGCATGGTGGCGCTCTCCCACCAGGCCGGCCTCGAGGTCCAGGTCGGGCCCTGGGGGCTGGGCCGCACCTTCGGGGGCGAGGCGGAGAGCCTCTTCGTGGCCGGCCACCCCGAGATCGGCCAGGTGCTCGACGACGGGCGGCGGGTGGCGGCCGGCTGCCCCAACCAGGAGCCGTTCCGGGCCTTCGTCCGCTCCTGGGCGGTGGCGGCGGTGGAGACGGGGGCGGACCGGATCTTCTGGGACGAGCCCCACTGGGCCCATCCCTCCCACTTCGACGCCGCCCCCGAGCGCTGGGGCTGTCGCTGCGAGGTCTGCCGGTCCCGGTTCCGGGACGCCAACGGCTCCGACATGCCCGCCGGGCGGACCCCCGAGGTCGTCGCCTTCCGGGAGGCGTGTCTGATCGAGTTCATCGGCGACGTGGTCGCCCACGTGGCGTCCCTGGGCGGGCGCTCCACGGTCTGCGTCCTGCCCTTCACCCTGTCCGACTGGACGGCGGTGGCCCGCCTCCCCGGTCTCGACACGCTGGCCACCGACCCTTACTGGGAGTCGTTCCACCAGCCGGTGGTTCCCTTCGTCGACGAGCACGCCGGCCGGCTGGCGCGGCTCGCCGCCGAGCACGGCATCGGCGCCCAGGTGTGGATCCAGGGCTTCCGGCTCGGCCCCGAGGACGAGGCCGACATCCGGGCCGCGGTCGACACCGCCCGGGCCGCCGGCGTCGAGGACCTGTGGACCTGGGGCTACGACGCCTGCGGCCACATGAGCTACCTCCACACC
>JBOGFE010000252.1:0-3682 GCA_050741935.1 Acidimicrobiia bacterium
GGCCAGCCGCTCCGCCGCCTCCGACCACGCCCGGACGAGCGCCTCGGGCCCGGTTCCGGCCGCCTGCTCGCCCCGAGCCCGGATGGCCCGGTGGAGGTCGCTGTCCAGGGCGGGCCCGGTGTAGGGGGTGTCGCCGATGTCGCTGTAGATGGCGGCGGCGAAGTAGGCGCCGGCGGAGATTGAGGGCTCCGAGGCGTCCGGTTCGGGGCGGTCGAGGTAGGCCTCGACCGAGGTGGTGGCCCGCAGCAGGTGGCCGGCCAGGCCCCGCACGCTGAACTCGGCCAGGGCGCTCCCGCCCTCCCAGCGGGCGGCCAGCCCGGGCGCCTCCAGCAACGGCACAACCGCGGCGACGGCCTCCAGGAACAGCGCCCGTGATTCGCTCACGGGCCCGCAGGGTAGCGTCAGGCCCTGCGATGAGCCGCTGGCTGGTGGACGGCATGAACGTGATCGGGGCCCGTCCCGACGGGTGGTGGCGGGACCGGAAGCAGGCCATGGTCAACCTGGTGGACACCATCGAGCGGTGGGCGGCGGCTCACGCCGCTGACAGGGAGCCGGTCACGGTGGTGTTCGACGGGGATCGGCCCGACGAACTGAAGCATCCCGGAGGCCAGCATCCCGAAGGGCAGCATCCCGAAGGGCAGCATCCCGTGGACATAGTCTTCGCCGGCCGGGGCCGGACGGCCGACGACGAGATCGCGGCCCGGGTGGCGGCCGACCCGGACCCGGGCTCCCTCATCGTGGCCACCAGCGATCGTGCGCTGACCGGGCGGGTCGTGGCCCACGGCGCCCAGGTGATCGGCGCCGGCACGTTCCGCCGCCGCCTCGACGGCGACGCCTGACGGCCGGGAGCCGTCGATGCCCGCCCGCGAGCTCGTCGTCCTCGGCACCGCCAGCCAGGCTCCGACCCGGTACCGCAACCACAACGGCTACCTGCTCCGCTGGGACACCGAGGGCCTGCTCTTCGACCCGGGGGAGGGCACCCAACGCCAGCTGCTCCTGGCCGGCGAGGCGTCGTCGGCCGTGACCCGCATCTGCATCACCCACTTCCACGGGGACCACTGCCTGGGCCTTCCCGGCGTCCTCCAGCGCCTGTCCCTCGACCGTGTCGTGCACCCGGTGGCCGTCAGCTACCCGGCCTCGGGCCAGCTCTTCTTCGAGCGGCTGCGGACCTGCGCCCTCTACGACGACGCCGTCACCGTCATCCCCCACCCGCTGACCGGACCGGGGACGGTCGATCCCGGCCCCGATCCCTTCCGCCTGGAGGCGATCAGCCTCGACCACCGGGCCGAGACCTACGGCTACCGCCTGGTCGAGCCCGACGGGCGCCGCATGCTGCCCGAGCGCCTGGCCGCCGCCGGCGTGGCCGGCCCCGACATCTGCCGCCTGCAGCGGGAAGGCGAGCTGGCCCTACCCGGCGGGGGCCGGGTCACCCTGGATGAGATGAGCGAGCACCGCCCCGGGCAGCGCTTCGCCTTCGTGATGGACACCCGCCTGTGCGACGGAGCCTTCGCTCTGGCCGATGGTGTCGATCTCCTGGTGTGCGAGTCGACCTACCTCAGCGCCGACGCCGGCCTGGCCGCCGACTACGGCCATCTCACCGCCGCCCAGGCGGCCCGCATCGCCGCCGAGTCGGGGGCCCGGCGCCTGGTGCTGACCCATTTCTCCCAGCGCTACACCGACCCCTGGGCCTTCGCCGCCGAGGCCGGGGAGGTGTTCCCGGACGTGGTGGTGGCCTCCGACCTGGACCGCATCGCCGTGCCCGCCCGGCGTTCCTAGTGGTTGTCCTGGTGGTCGTGCTGGTGGTTGCGGTTCGCCACCGACCCCGCCGAGGCAGCAAACTGGTTGTGCGAAGCAACCGGATACGTCCCCCTCTGCACACTTAGGCACCTCAAGGACACCCCCGGTCCTGCCGACCAGCCCAAGAGGGCACTGATCCGGCGGAAGCGCCGGCGTCGAAAAGGAGAGCGAAGGGGAGAGCGAAGGGGAGAAAACGCGCGTCGGATCCGGAACACGGAGCCCGTCGGCAGCGTTGTACCGAGGCCCGAGAGTGTTTGTTTGAAGGAGTGAGCACCATCACCACCACTGTTCGCCACCGAGAGGCAGCGTCCCAACCCCGTCCGGGGCGTAGCGGCGCGGAACTCGACCTGGCCCGTCTGTACCTGGAGGATATCGGGACCCGTGCCGTGCCCGGACCGTCCGAGCAGCTCGAGCTCGGCCGCCGGGTCGCCGAAGGCGACGAAGACGCCAAGTGGCAGATGGTCGAGGCCAACCTGCGCCTCGTCGTCTACTGGGCCAAGCGCTACCAGCGCTCCGGCATGGACTTCCTCGACCTCGTCCAGGAGGGGACCATCGGTCTCGTCCGGGCCGTCGAGAAGTTCGACTGGACCAAGGGTTACCAGTTCTCCACCTATGCCACCTGGTGGATCCGCCAGGCCCTCCAGCGGGGCATCCAGCGGACCCGCTCCACCATCTACGTGCCGGCCGACGCCGCCGACCGGCGTCGCGCCCTGGAAAAGGTCGAAGAGGACCTGGAAGAGCGTCTGGGCCGTCCGCCCACCGAAGCCGAGCTGGCCGCCGAGACCGGCCTGTCGGTCGAGCAGGTGGAAGGGGCCTTCGACGTGGCCCAGGTTGTCGCCAGCCTGGACCAGCCGGCCCGCACCGGGGGGGAAACCACCCTGGGCGACCTGGCCGCAGCCGACAACAGCCCGGGCGCGGCGGTCGAGGACCTCGTCCTGGCCGGCGTGTCCACCGATGAGCTCCACCGTGCCGTGCGCCGCCTCCCCGCCCTGGAGCGGGAGGTGGTCGAGGTGCGCTTCGGCATGGCCGGCGAGCCCCCCGTGGGGGTGACGGCGGCCGCCGCCAAGCTCCACATGTCCCGCCGCCGGCTGCGCGACATCGAGGCCCGGGCCCTGGCCCTGCTGGCCGAGAGCCCCGAGCTGGCCGGCGCCGAAGCCGCCTGAGGACCGTTCCTTCTGACGCCTCGTCTCCGGTCCCGTCCGGGGACGAGGCGTTCTGTTATCTGACCACCACCGGCCGGCGCACCGGCCGTCCGCACACGATCGAGATCTGGTTCGTCGTCTCCGGGCGGTCGCTGTACCTGATGGCCGGCGGCCGACATTCGGCCGACTGGGTGCGCAACCTGATGGCCGACCCGGCCGTGCGCGTCCGCGTGCGGGAGGAGGAGTGGCCCGCCGCCGCGCGGGTGGTGGAGGCGGACACGGCCGAGGACACGGAGGCCCGCCGGCGGATGCTGGCCCGCTACACCACGTCGGCCGACGACCTGGTCGGGTGGGGCGGCAGCGCCCTGGTGGTGGCCGTGGACCTGCCCGGCGACCCCTCCGTTGACGGGTAGGTCGACCTGTCCGAAGGACCTGCCCGTCGACCTCTCGGTGGACAGGTAACGCAACGAACGTTCGTGGTCGTTGTAACGGGGGGCGGCGCTGTGGAGAATCCGGCCATGGACTTCGAGACCGCTCCTTCCGTGTGCCGTTACGACGCCTGCGGCCTGGGGCCCGACGGGGGGCCCGCCCCGCTGGTGCAGCCCATCCGGGGGGGCAACCTCCGGGAGTACTGCTCCGACCGGCACCGGATCGCGGCCCACCGTTCCCGGCAGCGGCGCCCCCTGCCCGTTCCCGGCGCCGCATCGGGCCCCTGGGACGGCCTGCCCGGCGAGGTGGCGGGC
>JBOGFE010000253.1:0-4160 GCA_050741935.1 Acidimicrobiia bacterium
TCGACGACCTGCTCCACATCCTGCACATCCTCCACGGCGTGGGCTCTGAGGTCCGGCTCGACTGGCTCCATGAGCACCTCAGCCTCGGCGAGAAGATCGACAGGCTCCGCGGCAGGATCGACCTGGAGTCCGTGTTCGAGAAGCTCGGTTGGCTCGAGCCCGGCAGCCTGTTCACCCTGCTCGGCTTCCTGGGTGGCGGCGCCGGCTCCGCTACGGGCCTGCTCGATACCGACCTGCTCGACGGGATCCTCGACCACGACGGTGGCTACGAGGGTGGCGGCGACTGCGGCGGGCTCGTCAACGTGTGCCACAACGCCAACGGCATCGTCGTGAACGACGTCGTCGACATCTGCACGGTGACCGCCGACAACGGCTCCTTCAACGGTCCGGACGACGACGGCAACGCCGACTGCGACGTCATCGGCGACGGCATCCTCGGGCTCGGCGACGGCTTCGGCCTGGGCCAGATGGGTGACGTCTTCGGCCTGGTCGGTCTGTACTAGACCTCGGCTCGCGCGGTACCACGCGCCCCTGCCCCTCACGGGGCGGGGGCGCGTTTCTTATGTCGTGACCGTGTCGTCGGCCGGCGTGGGGATGGAGGGCAACTGGGCCGCCGGTCCCGGACTGACCCAGGTCTCCTCCCCGAGGAGCACCTCGAGAAACGCCCTGAGCTCGGCCAGACCTTCGACCCTCGCCTTGTAGTACCGCCTGGTGCCCGCGCGCCGCTCGGTGACCAGCCCTGTGTCCTTGAGGATGCGCAGGTGCTGTGAAACCGCCGGTCGGCTGACGTCGAAATGGGCGGCGATCTGACCGGCGGTCAGCTCTTCGTCCCGTACGAGTCGAACGATCTCCCGCCGGTGGCGCTCGGCGATGGCCCGGATCGCAGCTTCCACGGGGACCATTTAAGCCGGTAACACCACCTTTCCTCAAGTGCGGACTTAAGTAAACAGTTTGAGACCCCCACAACAGGCCTTTTCGCGGTTCTCACAGGGGCCGGTATCTTCGGGCGATGGCCAGCTCACCCGTGCAGATCGTCCCCTCGGTCCTCCCTGCCGACTTCGCCCGGCTGGGCGAGGACGTCGCCTCCCTGGAGAAGGCGGGGGTGGACCGCATCCAGTGGGATGTCATGGACGGGCACTTCGTGCCCAACCTCACCTTCGGCCCGGATGTGATCGGCGCCTGCCGGTCCCACTGCGAGGTGCCCTTCGAGGCCCACCTGATGGTGACCAATCCCGATCTCCTGCTCGCCAACTACGTGGACGCCGGCTGCGAGCTCGTCATCGTCCACGCCGAGGCGTGCACCCATCTGCACCGCACCCTGGGCGCCATCCATGAGCTCGGGGCCCGGGCCGGCGTGGCCCTCAACCCCTCCACCCCCCTCGATGCCATCCGCCACGTCGTCGACCTCACCGATCTGATCCTCGTGATGACGGTCAACCCCGGCTTCGGCGGCCAGGCCTACATCGCCACCATGGAGCCCAAGATCGCCGAGGCCCGGGCGCTGATCGAAGCCTCGGGACGGGCGGTGGAGCTCGAGGTCGACGGGGGCATCGGGCCGGCCACGATCGCCGGGGCGGCGGCGGCCGGAGCGGACGTCCTGGTGGCCGGTAGCGCCCTGTTCCGGGACCCCGAAGGTCTGGAACACGCCGTGTCCGACCTGCGGGCCCGGGCCGAGGCCGCCCGGAGCTCACAGCCCGCCTGAGCCGGCCCGGGAACCTGCCGGCGCAAACTTCGCATCGCACCCGTTTCTCCCTGGGCGGGCAGGAGGCGGGGGCCCTCCCGTAGAAACCATCGCCGCTGGGACCCGGAATCCCCCCGAGCCCGAGGTTTGAGTTGACCAGCTGGCGAATCGATCCCATCGACGAACCGGCGCTGCGGGAACCCCGCCGCCCGAGGATCGTGCGCGTCATCGCTGTGTCCGTGGCCTCGCTCCTCATGGCCAACGGCGTGATCCTGGCCGAGCACTACTCCAACCAGGACTTCGCCAGCCTGCTGGCCGACGGCGTGCGCGACGCCCGCACCGCCCTGGCCAAGGCCCTCGATCCCGACCAGCAGGATCAGGTGCTGGGTGGCGTGGAGAACACCACCACGACCAGCGCCCCGACGGGTTCGTCGACCACGACACCCACCACCGCCCCGCCCGCCACCACCGAGACCACCGCTCCGGCCGGCGCCGGCCCCGTGGCCACGGTCCCGCCCGTCACCGCCCGCCCGGCGGCCGCTCCCCCGGTCAACAACTCCATCGAGACCGCCGTACCCGCGCTCAGCGCCTTCGTGGAGAAGGAGCGCGCCCTCAAGTTCAAGGCGCCGGTGACCCTCACCGTCCTCGACGACGCCGCCTTCAAGGCCCGCCTGGCCGAGCGGCGGATGGCTGTCCTCGAGGCCGACGCCCGCCAGGCGCAGGGCGTGATGCGGGCCCTGGGTCTCATCGCTCCGGACGTGGACCTCGCCGCCCAGGTGAGGCGGCTCTCCACCGGATCGGCCACGGCGTTCTACGACAAGGCCGCCAACGAGCTCATCCTCAAGGCCGGCCCCGTCACCCCCTTCGCCCGCAAGATCCTGGTCCACGAGCTGACCAACGCCCTCGACGACCAGCACTTCGAGCTCGACCGCCCCGCCCTGCGGGGAGGGGTCAACGAGCCGGGATCCGCCTTCGAGGCGGTGGCCCAGGGCATCGCCGCCCGGGTCGAGGAGCGCTTCCTGGCCACCCTCAGCGCCGCCGACAAGCAGTCGGTGGAGGCCGAGCAGCGCCGGCTGGCCGCCCTGATCCCCCGGGACATCCCCCAGTACGTGCTCGTCTCCTTCGGCTTCCCCTTCACCGCCGGCCTGCGCCTGGCCAACGCCCTGGCCGGCGCCGGCGGACAGGACCGGCTCAACAGCGCCCTCCAGTCGCCGCCGGTGTCAACCGAGCAGGTGCTCCGTCCCGAGAAGTTCGGCGCCGGCGAGGCGCCGCGGCCCGTCCCGGCCCCCGCCGCCGACGGCAACGTCATCCTCCAGGGCAGCCTGGGGCAGCTCAACCTGTCCCTGATGCTGGCCGAGGTCCTCGAGGCGGGTTACGCCGAGGGGGCCGCCGACGGCTGGGGTGGCGACAGCTTCGTGGCCTGGCAGAACGGAGCCCAGACCTGTGTGCGGCTCGCCATCGACATGGACAACGCCGACGAGAACCTGGAGATGAGCGAGGCCCTGGCCGACTGGGCCGCGGAACGCCCGGGGGCCGTCATCGAAGGCACCGGGCCCTTCACCGTCACCCGCTGCGCCTGATCCCTTAGCGGGGCCGGGCCACCGAGCTCAGCGCCTGGAGCTGGGATTCGGTACCGATGGCGATGAGGATCTGACCGGCCCGCAGCAGCGTCTCGGGCGGTGGGTTGGTGGTGAAGGTGCCGTCGCCGGCGCGCATGGCCAGGATGAGGGCGCCGGTCTGGTCGCGGATGTGGGCGTCGCGCAACGACACGCCGGCCAGCGGCGAGCCGTCGGCCACGGCCAGCTCCTCGAGGCGGAACTCGAGGGTGCCGTCGTGCATGACCACGTCGAGGAACTCGGCCACGTGGGGCTGGAGCACGAAGGCCGCCATCCGCTTGCCCCCGATGCTCTGGGGGTTCACGACCCGGTCGGCGCCGGCCTGGAGGAGCTTGGCTTCCGAGTCGTCCACCCGGGCCCGGGCCACGATGAACAGGTCGGGCCGCAGGGATCGTCCCGAGAGGGTGACGAAGAGGTTGTCGGCGTCGGTGGTGAGCGCCGACACCAGCACCCGGGCCCGCTCGATGCCCGCCTCCATGAGGACCCGGTCGTCGGTGGCGTCGCCCTGCACCACGGGATGGCCGATGGTGGCGGCCCGATCGGGGTCGCGGTCCACCACCACCACGTCCTCGCCGGCTCTGGCCACGTAATCGGCGATGGCCCGTCCGACCCGGCCCCAGCCGCAGACGATGACGTGGTTTCCCATGCGGCCGATCTGGCGCTCCATCTTCCGCCTCCCGAGCAGTTCGGCCAGCTCGCCTTCGATCACAGCCGAGATGACGAGCGTGAGGTTGTACAGCGCGGTGCCCACCCCGGTGAGGATGAGCACGATGGTGAAGACCTGGCCGACGTCCGACAGGGGATGCACTTCCCGGAAGCCGACCGTCGTCACGGTGGTGACGGTCTGGTAGACGGCGTCGAGC
>JBOGFE010000254.1:0-3020 GCA_050741935.1 Acidimicrobiia bacterium
CAAAGCGGCGCTGATCGCCTGCCGGCGGGCCATGGCTTCGGCCGGCCGCGAGGTGCCGCTCATGGTCCAGGTGACCATGGAGACGACGGGCCGGATGCTGGTGGGCAGCGAGATCGGGGCCGCCCTCACCGCGCTCGAGCCCATGCGCCCCGACGTCATCGGGCTCAACTGCGCCACCGGTCCTCGGGAGATGACCGAGCACCTCCGCCACCTCTCCCACTACTCCCGCACGTACCTGTCCTGCTTGCCCAACGCCGGCCTGCCCTCGGTGGTGGAGGGTCGCACCCACTACGACCTCACCCCCGAGGAGCTCACCGACGCCCACGACCGCTTCACCGGCGAGTTCGGCGTCAACGTGGTCGGCGGCTGCTGCGGCACCACCCCCGAGCATCTGCGCCAGGTGGTGCAGCGCATCTTTGGCCGGGAACCAAAGCCCCGGGAACCGGTGGTCGAACCCGGCTGCGCCTCCATCTACAGCCCAGTGTCCTTCGACCAGGACGTCACCTACCTCACCATCGGCGAGCGCACCAACGCCAACGGGTCCAAGCAGTTCAAGCAGCACATGCTGGCCGAGGACTGGGACTCCTGCGTCCAGATGGCCCGCGACCAGGTGAAGGAAGGCGCCCACGTCCTCGACGTGTGTGTCGACTACGTGGCGCGCGACGGGGTGGCCGACATGCACCAGATCGCCTCCCGGTTCGCCACCGCGGCTGCGGCACCACTGGTGTTCGACTCCACCGAACCGCCGGTGATGGAGACGGGCCTCCGGTACTTCGGCGGGCGGGCCATCCTCAACTCGGCCAACCTGGAGGACGGCGAAGCCCCCGGCTCCCGCTGCGATCGGGTCTTCAGCCTGGCCCGGGAGTACGGGGCGGCGGTCATCTGCCTCACCATCGACGAGGAGGGCCAGGCCCGGACGTGCGAGTGGAAGGTCCGGATCGCCAAGCGCATCCACGACCTGGCCGTCGACCGATATGGCCTTGAGCCGAGCGACCTCATCTTCGACGTCCTCACCTTCCCGCTCGGTTCCGGCCAGGAGGACCTGCGCAAGGATGGCATCGAGAGCATCGAGGCCATCCGCCGCATCAAGGCGGAGCTTCCCGGGGTCTACACCGTCCTCGGCGTGTCCAACATCAGCTTCGGGCTCAAGATGGTGATCCGCCACGTCCTCAACTCCGTCTTCCTCCACGAGGCGGTGGAGGCCGGCCTCGACGCCGCCATCGTCCACGCGGCGCGGATCATGCCCATGCACCGCATCGACGACCGGGCCCGGGAACTGGCGCTCGATCTTGTCTACGACCGTCGCCGGCCCGGCTACGACCCGCTCGTCGAGCTGATGGCCGCCTTCGAGGATGTCCAGGCCACCGCCGTGGAGCGTGAGGACCGCTCCGGCTGGCCGGTGGAGAAGCGCCTCGAGACCCGCATCGTGGACGGCGAGCGTGACGGCCTGGAGGCGGATCTCGACGAGGCCCTCAACGGCGGCCGGCCGGCGCTTTCCATCATCAACGACGTGCTCCTGTCGGGGATGAAGACGGTGGGCGACCTGTTCGCCTCCGGCGACATGCAGCTGCCCTTCGTGCTCCAGTCGGCCGAGACGATGAAGACCGCCGTCGCCCATCTCGAGCCCCACATGGACAAGGCCGACAGCGGCGGCAAGGGCCGCGTGGTGATCGGCACGGTCAAGGGCGACGTGCACGACATCGGCAAGAACCTCGTCGACATCATCCTGACCAACAACGGATACGAGGTGCTCAACCTCGGGATCAAGGTCCCGCTCACCGAGTTCGTGGACAAGGCGACGAACTGGGGCGCGGACGCCATCGGCATGAGCGGCCTGCTGGTGAAGAGCACCCTCATCATGCGGGAGAACCTGGAGGAGCTGAACAACCAGGGCCTGTCCCACCTTCCCGTGCTCCTCGGCGGGGCCGCCCTCACCCGCAACTACGTGGAACGGGATTTGCGGGAGATCTATCAGGGCCGGCTGTTCTACGGGAAGGACGCCTTCGAGGGCCTCCGCACCATGGAGAAGCTCATGGAGGGCAAGCGCACCGGCGAGCTCGACCCCGACTTCGGCCGGGCGCCCGGGGGCCGCCAGCTGCCGCCCAGGAAGTCGCAGCGGGAAGAGGCGGAGCCCGTCGAGGTGCCGGACCGGTCGGCGGTGGCCACCGACAACAAGATCTTCGTCCCGCCGTTCCTTGGTTCCCGGGTGTCCAAGGGGATCTCGCTCGACGACATCGCCGGCTACCTCAACGAGACCGCCCTGTTCCGCAACCAGTGGATGTTCCGCCCCGAGGGGGGCGAGCCCGACGCCGACTTCAAGTCCCGCATTCGGCCCACCCTGCGCGACGAGATGGCCAAGGCGAAGGCCGGAGGCACGCTGGTGCCGTCCGTGGCCTGGGGCTACTTCCCCGTCAACGGCGACGGCCAGGACCTGGTGGTGTGGACGGACGACGACCGCCGCACCGAGCTGATGCGGTTCAACTTCCCCCGCCAGCGCAAGGAGCCGTGGTACTGCATCGCCGACTTCTTCCGCCCGGTGGCGTCGGGCGAGGCCGACTACGCCGGCTTCTCGGTGGTGACCATGGGTGAGATCGCCTCTGAGCACTCGGCCAAGCTCTTCGCCGGCGACCGTTACCAGGAGTACCTGTTCTTCCACGGCCTGTCGGTGGAGATGGCCGAGGCCCTGGCCGAGTTCTGGCACCGGCGCATGCGGGAGGAGTGGGGCTTTGCCGACGAGGACGGCCCCTCCCTGGCCGGTCTGTTCCGCCAGCAGTACCGGGGGTCGCGCTACTCCTGGGGCTACCCGGCCTGCCCCGACCTGGAGGACCAGGTCAAGGTGGCGGAGCTGCTCGACATCGGCCGCATCGGCGTGGTCGTCTCCGAGGAGTTCCAGCTCCACCCCGAGCAGACCACGTCGGCCATCGTCGTCCCCCACCCCGAGGCCAAGTACTTCATCGCCTGACCGGCAGAGCCCGAGCGAAGCTTCGAGGATTCGCTCTGCCGGAACGGAGAGGACGGAC
>JBOGFE010000255.1:0-4283 GCA_050741935.1 Acidimicrobiia bacterium
GACGTGCTCCGGCCGGCCCTGGCCGAGCGCGCCCTGGTCCTGGCCGGCATCGGCCTGGACCCGGGCCGGCCGCCCCGGCGGGTGGTGGACGCCCCCCGCTACCGGGCCATGGAGGCCTACTTCGACACCCAGGGGCGGGCCGGACGCCAGATGATGTGCTCCACCGCCGCCATCCAGGTCAACATCGACACCGGTCCCGACCCGGCCCTGACCTGGCGCCTGGCCCATTCCCTGGGCGCCGTGCTGGCCGCCACCTTCGCCAACTCACCCGTCCTCTCCCGGGTCCCGACGGGCTGGCGCTCGACCCGGCTCACCACCTGGTGGGCCATCGACCCGGGCCGCACCCGGCCGGTGGGGGGCGCCGACCCCTCGGTGGCCTGGGCCGGATATGCCCTCGACGCCCCGGTCATGATGCTGCCCGGCCTCGGCTTCGAGCCGGTGCTGGAGCCGCTCACCTTCGCCCAGTGGATCTCCGAGGGCTATCAGGGGGTCCGTCCTGAGCGGTCCGACCTCGAGTACCACCTGACCACCCTGTTCCCCCCCGTCCGGCCCCGCGGCTTCCTCGAGCTGCGCATGATCGACAGCCTGCCCGGGCCGTACTGGAAGGTGCCGGTGGCCGTGGCCTCCGCCCTCCTCGAGCCGGACCTGAACGATGCGGTGACGGCGGCGGTCGCGCCCGCCGACGGGTGGTGGCGCACCGCCGCCCGCTACGGGCTGTCCAACCCGGTACTGGCCCGGGCCGCGCGGCGCTGCTTCGAGCTGGCCGAAGAGGTCCTGGCCGGGGGCCCGGACGCCGAGCTGCTCCCGGTGGTGCAGGCCTACCGCCGGCGCTGGGTGGAACGGAGCCGCTGCCCGGCCGACGACGTGCTGGCGGCCTGGCACAGCAACGCCCGCTACCCCCAGGAAGACGAGTTCGCGTGCACGACCTGAAGGGTGACCTGGCCTCCGACCTGGACGGGGCCCGGCGCCGCTCCCTGGACCTGCTCGCCCCCCTGTCGGATGCCGACCAGGTCACCCAGCACTCGCCGCTGATGTCGCCGCTGGTCTGGGACCTGGCCCACGTCGGTCATTACGAGGAGCTGTGGCTGCTGCGGGCGGTAGCCCGCACCCAGCCCATGAACCCCCTCCACGACGACATCTACGACGCCTTCCGGCATCCGCGGCGGGACCGCTCCCGCCTCGCCCTCCTCGGCCCGGCCGAGGCCCGGTCCCACATCGCCGTGGTCCGGGGCCGGGTACTCGACGTCCTCGAGCGGGTGGAGCTCGACCCGGCCACCCCCCTGCTGGCCGACGGCTTCGTCTACCGCATGGTGGCCCAGCACGAGCACCAGCACGACGAGACGATGCTGGCCACCCTCCAGCTCATGGGCCGGCCGTATCCCCACGACGGCGTGCCCGCCCCCGCCGGCCGCCCCGTGGCGCCGGCCGAGGTGCTCGTACCCGGCGGGCGCTTCGTGATGGGGACCGACACCGACCCGTGGGCCTACGACAACGAGCGCCCGGCCCACATCGTCGACGTCGATCCCTTCTTCATCGACACGGCTCCTGTCACCAACCACGCCTACGCCGAGTTCATCGCCGCCGGCGGCTACACGGAGGCGCGCTGGTGGTCGGCGGACGGGTGGAAGTGGCGGACCGAGGCCGACCTGGTCGCCCCCGAGTTCTGGCAGGCGGAGGGGGACGGGTCCTGGTCGCTGATGCGCTACGGGGAGCGGATCAACCTGCCGGCCCCGGAACCGGTCCAGCACGTCTGCTTCTACGAGGCGGAGGCGTACGCCGCCTGGGCCGGCAAGCGCCTGCCCACCGAAGCGGAGTGGGAGAAGGCCGCCTCCTGGGCGCCCGACGGCCACAAGCGGTCCCGGCCCTGGACGACGGGACGCAACGGCGACGCCGGCACCGACGGGCGGGCCAACCTGGGCCAGCGCCACTTCGGCCCCGCCCCCGTGGGCGCCTACGCCGCCGGGGCCAGCGGCTTCGGCGCCGAGAAGATGCTGTGCGACGTGTGGGAGTGGACGGCTTCCGACTTCAGTCCCTACCCCGGCTTCGCCTCCTTTCCCTACAAGGAGTACTCCGAGGTGTTCTACGGCCCCGAGTACAAGGTGCTGCGAGGCGGCTCCTGGGCGACGCATCCCCTGGTCGGGCGGACGACCTTCCGGAACTGGGACTTCCCCATCCGCCGGCAGATCTTCGCCGGATTCCGGTGTGCCCGCGATGGTTAGCTCCCCGGAACCGCCCACCTTGGGCGCGGCACTGCGGGCCGACGTGGCCGCCGGGTTGACCGCCACCCCCAAGGAGCTTCCCTCCAAGTGGTTCTACGACGGGGAGGGTTCCGCCCTCTTCGACGCCATCACCCGGCTGGAGGAGTACTACCCGACGCGCCGGGAGCGGGCCATCCTCGGCGCCCGGGCCGCCGAGGTGGCCGAGCTGACCGGCGCCGAGATGCTCATCGAGCTGGGCTCGGGCACCTCGGAGAAGACCCGGCTCCTCCTCGACGCCCTCCAGGCGGCGGGGACCCTGCGGACCTTCGTGCCCTTCGACGTGGACGCGGCCACGCTGGAAGGCGCCGCCCGGGCCGTGGCCGCCGAGTACCCCGGCCTCGAGGTGCACCCCGTGGTGGGCGACTTCGAAGGCGACATGGCCCACCTGCCCGCCGCCGGCCGGCGGTTGATGGCCTTCCTGGGCTCGACCATCGGGAACCTGGGCCCCGAGGCCCGGGCCGGGTTCCTCAAGACGATCGGCACCGTGCTCCAACCCGGCGACACCTTCCTGCTGGGCGTCGACCTGGTCAAGGACGTGGCCCGGCTGGAGGCCGCCTACGACGACGCCGCCGGCGTCACCGCCGCCTTCAACCGCAACCTGCTCCACCGCATCAACCGGGAGCTGGCCGCCGATTTCGTCCCCGAGCGCTTCGACCACGTGGCCCGCTTCGACACCGAGGCGGAGTGGATCGAGATGCTGCTGCGCTCCCAGGTCGATCAGGTCGTGACGATCGGGGCCCTCGACCTCTCGGTGGCGTTCCGCGCCGGCGAGGAGATGCGCACCGAGATCTCGGCCAAGTTCCGCCCCGAGGGCATCGAAGCCGAGCTCACCGCCGCCGGTCTGTCCCCGCTGCGCTTCTGGACCGACCCGGACGGCGACTTCGGCCTGTCCCTGGCCGTGGCGAAGTAGCGCTCAGCCCGGGGGGCGGTCCGTCTCCAGCAGCTCCAGGGCCAGCTCACCCGGGACCGGGGCCATGTCGGATTCGATGGCGATGGCCAGGCCCACGCTGGCGGCGACGAGCAGCAGCGCCCCGCCCAGCGGCACCGGCCAGAGCAGGATGAGCCCCAACGCCAGCATGATCAGCGAGAACCGCGTCCGCATCCCCTTCACCCTCCCCGCCGCCGACATCCGTCGTCCCCTTGTGTGTGCGTCGCCTACCCGCTCTCCGCCGTCTCGAACCGGGCCGAGAAGGACGCGGCGGCCCGGGGCCGGTGCGTCCCCGGACGGAGCTCGAACCACACCCGGACGTCGCCCTGCTCGGCGATGCCCCAGCGCCAGGCGAGCTGGTCGACCAGGAACAGCCCCCAGTTGGGGCCGTCCTTCTCCGGGGCCGCCGCCCTGGCCTTGGTCTCTTCGACCGGCAGGGGTCGGGGCCGGAGCCCGCCGAAACCACGGCCGCGGTCGGCCACCTCCACCATCACCGTCTGGGGCGACGCGCGCAGGCAGACCTCGATGCCCTGGGTCGGCGCCAGCCCGCCGTGCCGGAGGCTGTTGGTGACCAGCTCGCTCACCAGGAGCTCGGCATCCTCCACGACCCGCATGTCGAGGTGGGGCGCGAGCGATGAGATCGCCCGCCGGGCCGTGGCGGGAGCCGCCGGCGTTGCCGGCACCCGTAGCAAGAGGAGTACGTCCAGGATCCCGCTTCCCCGCTGTTGGAGAGACTACGGCGCTCCTTCCCGGTTCCAAGTCGGTCCAAACCGGGTACTTTCGGGCGCCATGCAGGACAGCGGCTGAGGAGTCGGGGCCCCCGGTGGTGGCTGACCACGACGAGGACCACGACCACGACCACGGCCACGGCCACGGCCACGACGACGACGGTCATCACGACGACGATGGCGGGCGGCTGCGGAGCCTGTTCTCCCATCGCCACGAGGCGGCGGCGTCGGTGGACTCGGCGCTGGAGGCGAGCCGGGAGGGGGTGCGGGCCCTCGCCCTGTCCCTCGCCGGCCTGGGGGCGACGGCCGCCATCCAGCTGGTCGTGGCCCTGTGGACCGGCTCCGTCGCCCTGCTCAACGACACGATCC